>DATKYC010000303.1:0-4195 GCA_035528695.1 Acidobacteriota bacterium
CCTGTCAAGGAATTTTTGAGTCTAATGATTCTTATTGGGAGGAGTTGCTGCTGTCGCCCAAGAAAGAGAAGCTCCGCGGAACTCCTGGGCCACAAAAAGATGTGGGAGTCCGTATCAATTGGAAACAGGCATGAGTGTCAAAGGAAGGGAACTTTGACTTTAGTTACTTCAGGTTCTCCTTGATTAGTTTGATCAATTCATCTGGATCGACCGGTTTTTCCACAAAGGCATTTGGTTTCGTGAACCTGGTATCCCCGGTAGTCCCAACGACCTTTTTCTCATCAGGGATCGGCTGCTTAAACATAAAATTCCTAAAATCGACTCCGGTAACTTCTCCGGCACCGGTTACAATAATCACTGGAATCTGGCCCAGTTCCGGATCTTTTTTCAACTCCTGGAACATAAGGATACCACTCTTCTCAGGCATCATGAGGTCCAGAAGGATCAAGTCCGGTTTCTCTTTCCTGGCAAGTTCAAGCCCTTCAACACCGTTACGGGCGCTGATATTGTCGTCGAAGCCATTGTCTTCAAGAATCGACCTAACGAAGCTGATAGCATCAGGCTCATCATCTATTATTAGTATCTTGTTGGGCATCCTCTCCCTCCTTTGGCTGATATGAAAGCAAATAACTTGAGGTTTAGCTAATAAATGTTTTCTTCGAACAACTTAATAAGATCCGATTTGGAAATCCAATTTTAAAGAATAGGCCTTTTGTCGTAAAACATCAAACTACATTTTGATTAGCTTATTTCATATATCTCATGCAATACCCAGTAGGGGCTATTATGCTCCGTACCCCAAGAGCTTTCCTATCTCGGGGTGTCTTGACATTACCTTTAAGAATTGTCCTGTACGTCTTTCTAATCGGCCTTGGAGGACCCTCATTACCCCCTGCATTACCAGGAATCCCATAGTATGATCTTCATTGAGAAGACCAAGGAAAGATTCCCCAGGGATCGCAAAGACCTCACAGGGCTCGGTACACACGGCATAATTGGTATGGGAAGATCCAGGGATGAGGGAGGACCAACCAAAGGAATAACTGGTCTTAATAGAACCCAGGGAGATGATTATCATCTCTGAGAGTTCTACCTCCAAGAGTATCTTTCCCCTGTTCAGCATATAAAAGTTAACCGCCTTTTCACCTTCTTCATATACCAGGTCTCTCTCTTTGTACTGTCGGGCTTCCGTCAACGGGAGCATTTTTTCAAGCATCTTGTCTGTCAGATTCTGTAACAACAAAATCTTTTTTAAGTCTTCTATTGAAATCATGTATCTCTCCTCTCCATGCTCGAATCATTCGGTTTTCAGCGTATCTCTATTACATCAAGAGGAAAACCACTAGAAGAAAAATAGTTGCCAGGCCCGCGCTTATTCCAACTGGGGAGGTGCCTGTTTCCACGGCCTCACGCAGTCGAGATTTCTTGATGGCAAGGTCCTTTCCTTTTGCACCAGTTATAACCCAGGCCGGAACCAGGGCTAGAAGTGCGGCCCTTGTTGCACCGTCCCGAGAGATACGCCCAAGATACCCAGCCAGGCCACCCACAAAAATTCGATCCGATGCCGCGTTCAACCCATTAAAAGCCCTATCCATAAGCGCATAAAAGAGCCTCGCACCTTTCCGGTAGAACCAATCAGCATCAACGTTAACACACCGCTGCTCGCCCGGGTAGATACCTGAGAGTAAGAGAAGGGTAAAGGCGAGTGCTGAGAAGAAAAGGAGCTGGGTCTGTCCTAACACATGGGGTGCGGTGTAGGGAACGTACTCAACAGGATACGGGAGCAGGCTGTAGAGATACTGCGGGAAGGAACCTATAAAAATACACAGGAAAGCGGCAATTCCCATGGCAAGGAGCATATGGAGTGGTGCTTCTTTGGGTCTCATACCAGAGTCGTGGGAGAAAAACGCAAAATATGGGATCTTGATACCTGCATGGTGAAACACGCCTGCAGAGGCAAACAGCAAGATGAACCATATGATCCCCATGTGCCCGTGGGCGGCCGCATCCATGACCATTGATTTGCTCACAAAGCCACTAAAGAGAGGAAAGGCAGAGATTGATGCGGCTCCTACCATGCAAAATATACAGGTAAGGGGCATAGTTCTGTACAACCCACCTAGGGCCGTGCCATTGATCTTGCCGGTACGATACATCACAGCCCCCATGGACATGAAAAGGAGGGCCTTGAAGAGAATATCGTTAAAGGCGTGAGCGACGGCGCCATTTAAGGCCATATTTGTCCCAATCCCAATGCCACACACCATGAAGCCCACTTGGTTGACTAAACTGTAAGCGAGTACTCTCCTGAGGTCATTTTCTATGACTGCGTAGAAGATAGGGAATCCGGTCATAATTGCCCCAATCCATATCAGGGCCTCGGTGCCGGGGAAGGCCCTTGCGAGGGCATAGACAGCACACTTTGTGGTAAAGGCGCTCAGGAATATGGTGCCGGTAATGGTTGCCTCAGGATAGGCGTCGGTAAGCCATGAGTGGAGGATTGGCCACGCGCAGTTCACTCCAAAACCAAAGAATATAAGATAACTACCTAATCCGTTTAATCCTAAATACCCGAACTCGATAGAGCCTGTCTGATTCACATGCAGGACAATGCCTGCGAGGAGACATAAGCCTCCAGCCGCATGCACCAAAAGATACCTAAACCCTGCTGCAAGCGATGCACTTGTCCTGCGAGTCCAGATAAGGAATATGGAAGCGACGGTGAGCATCTCCCAGAAGATAAAGAAGGAGAAATAGTCTCCAGCATAGACGACACCCAGGGCACTACCCGCATAGACAAGCCCTGCTACATGCTGGACGTTATCTTTTACGTGGAGCGCGTAAAGGATTGCAATAAAGGAGATCAGGTGGAAGATATACCCAAAAAGGAGGCTTAGCCTGTCTACTTTGCCAAAAACGAGATTATAATCAAGAAAACTCACCACCCAGTGGGTCCCTTCAGGTATGTTGATCAGGTTTATGAATCCAAGAATCGGCAAAAAAAGGAGGTATGCACTCTTAAGCTTTCCGTTCAAAAAGGGAACCAGTAGCGCCCCGACAATAAATATGAATGCTGGAGGGACAGTATCAATCATAGTAATCCTCTCGCCTCTTCACGAGCGGCCGCAGTATGTATTTAGCGGCGACAACAAGGACCACACAGGCCACAAATCCGAACACCGCATAAAACTCGAGCCATCCCTCCCAGGCAAAGTAGGGATGTTTTCTTAAAAAGAACTCGACAATAAGCAGGACCAACAGGGATGAAAAAAAAGACCTGAGTAGTATCTTCACGTTTCTGGGGTTGTCAAAAAGATACCTTTTTTTTGGATGATCTTTTTCCTTCATTTTTGCGGGTCTCCCCTCTCCATTTAACACGTGGAATTTAACCATTCGACAAAGTCCCTCACGCCGGGAGGCTCTGTCAAACCGTCATAAAAAGAATAAGGCCGAGATACAATGCACCTATTGTGATAGCTATAAAAAAAACAGGCCTATAGGGTGGAACAGGTTCATGAAAGAGTTCCATCTCTCCTTCTATTTCATTGGTTCTTTCCTCTACCATCGCTTATGTCCCCGTGATTGCTTGTACCATCATACTGGCCAGCCTAAAAAAAGGCTGGGGATAAAAAAGTAGGATTATTGAAATCAAGGCGGTGATCACCAAGGGGACCACGCAGAACATAGGTGCCTCTTCCACCGTGTTCTTAAACATGGCCTCATGCGGTGCACAGAAGAACGCTTTATAGACAAAAGGCATAAAGTACGCGGCATTGAGGAGCGAACTAAAGAGCAAGACAAAGAGGATAGGCATTTGATGGGCCTCAAGAGAACCCAAGACAAGATACCACTTGCTAATGAATCCGCCGCAAGGCGGCAGTCCGATAATACTCAATGAGGCAATGAAAAAAGCTGCCATTGTAACCGGCATCCTTCTGCCGATCCCCGTCATTTCGCTGATATTTTTCTTGCCAGTCGCAACAAAAATGGCGCCTGCGCAGAAAAAGAGGGTAATCTTTCCGAAGGCGTGCATGGCAATGTGGAGCATACCACCAGTCATTCCCTTGGGAGAGAGAAGCCCCACACCCAGGACTATATAAGAGAGCTGCGCGATGGTGGAAAAGGCGAGGAGCCGCTTCAGGTTATCCTGAGAAAGGGCAATGAAAGAGCCCACAAGAATGGTCACCGATGCCGC
>DATKYC010000304.1:0-5411 GCA_035528695.1 Acidobacteriota bacterium
TAGCCAACTTAAGGATGCGATGAAAATCCTGAGACGGATAGATACAGCCCTTGCGAGGCTCGAAGGATGGCTGATCGTCGCATTGCTCTGGTTGATGGTTATTCTTACCTTCATCCAGGTATTTCTTAGGGCCCTCTATACGCATCTGAATCTTCAATGGGCCAACACATTGATGGGATATCTAGACTGGTCCGAACCCTTTGTTAGACTTCTCGTGTTGTGGTTGACCTTTCTAGGCGCTTCGCTTATTACCGGAGAAAGAAAACACATCAAAATCGATCTCTTCGCCGCCCTGCTCCCACCAAAATGGCTTCCTGCGCGTGAGCTCCTACTCCTGGTCCCATGCGTGCTCATATCCGCCATCATGCTCAAGGTTTCCACTAATTATATCAAGATAGAAATGGACTTCGGGAGCTCGTCATTTCTTGGCCTTCCCGGCTGGATCGGCCAGTTGATCCTTCCGGCCGGCTTTGCCTTGATCCTGTTTCGCTTCCTCTTAAGGGCGATTGATCTAGGGCTCAAGACCGGCAGAGGCATGTCCAAATGATCCTGGCAATGGTCATACTGCTCGTCATATTTATCATCTTGGGCTTGCCGCTTTTTATAGGTATCCTCGGGGCAGCCATGTTGGGGCTCTATGTAAGTCAGGTCCAGTTTACAGCGATCCCAATCGAGATCTTCCGCCTGGCCAATTCACCGACACTACTGGCTATTCCGCTCTTTACATTTGCTGGCTACTTGCTGGCCGAGGGAAAGACGTCGGTCCGGCTTGTCAGGTTTTCAAGGAGCTTGTTTGGATGGATTCCAGGGGGGCTTGGCGTGGTTGCTCTGGTATCATGTGCATTTTTTACGGCTATTACCGGTGCAACGGGGGTTACCATTATCGCTCTCGGCGGGTTACTGTTTCCCGCCCTTATATCCGAAAAGTATGAAGAAAACTTCTCTCTTGGCCTGCTGACCACTTCAGGCAGTCTCGGACTTCATTTTCCACCTAGCCTTCCCATAATATTATACGGGTTCGTTTCAGGCACAAACATCGAAAGTCTCTTTATGGGCGGCCTTGTGCCCGGCCTTCTGCTGGTGGGAATCCCCTGTCTGTTTTCAATATATATGGGGCGTAAATGGAAACTTGAAAGGACTTCTTTCTCAACGAGGGAATTCCTGTCGGCGCTTAAAGAGGCTGCCTGGGAATTGCCGATTCCCCTCTTAATCATTGCAAGCATCTATAGCGGATTCAGCACAACCACAGAGGCAGCTGCCCTCACAGTCGCGTACGTGCTCTCTATTAAGATTTACGTGTTTCACGAGCTGAACTTGGTAAAAGATTTACCCCGAATCATGAAGGAAAGCATGAAAATGGTTGGGGGCATCATGATTATTCTTGGCGCTGCATTGGGCTTTACCAATTACATGGTGGACGCCTTCATCCCAATGAAGATTCTAGAGTTCATGGAGGGGATGGTGGAGAGCAAGATTGGATTCCTCATCATCCTGAATGTTTTCTTGATCGTGGTCGGTTGTATGATGGATATATTCAGTGCTATCTTGATAGTGGTTCCGCTGATCGTTCCCCTTGCCAGCCGATTTGGGATCGATCCGGTCCATTTGGGGGTGGTTTTCCTTGCAAACCTGGGAATTGGTTATAACACGCCGCCCGTCGGGCTTAACCTCTTTATCGCAAGTTCCAGATTTGATCGACCCATCCTGCAGATTTATAAGTCCACTCTACCCTTTCTACTCCTCCTTCTTCTCACCCTCCTCCTGATCACTTATTGGCCCGGCTTGAGCCTATTTTTGCCTGGGTTATTGTCAGGTTAGCCTACCCGCCTTTCCGGGCTATTCCGAGTGAAATGGGAGAAGACTTGAGATAACCTTACTTTTTAAGAATCCCTCCTATTTTCTGTGACAGCTCTTTCATTGTCAAAGGTTTCTGAATAAAACCATCACAACCACGTTGCAGAAGTTCCGTAGCCTTATCGCTCACATCGTACCCGCTTGAGAGGAGAATCTTTACGTCAGGGTTTACCCGTTTCAGCGCGTCATAGGCCTCACTTCCACTCATATCCGGCATGAACATGTCCAGGATAACCAAATCAATCGTATCCACATTCTGCCTATAAACCCTTGCAGCTTCCTCCCCACTCTTCGCCGACAAGACCTTATATCCGATTTTTTCCAACATCTGCGTCCCAATATCAATAACTATATCCTCATCATCTACCAGGAGCACGGTCTCTGAATAGCTCCCCCTCTCGCCAGGCAACATGTCTTTTTGTGTTGCCCCTTCTTCTGATGCTGGAAGGTAGATAGTAAAGGTTGTCCCTTTCCCCTTCTCACTGTCAACACGGATAATGCCTTTATGATCCCGTATGATCCCGTAAGCGGAGGCGAGGCTCAAGCCGGTTCCTTTCCCTACCTCCTTGGTGGTAAAGAAGGGTTCATATACCCTCTCTTTGGCAGCCTTTTCCAGCCCCACTCCGGTGTCGGTCACGGAGATCTTCACGTAAGCGCCCGGTTCAAGCCCAAACGGCTCTACATGATAACTATCAAGCCTAACGTTATTTGTTTCGATATAGAGGTCACCTTTTCCGGCCATAACATCATACGCGTTCTCATAAAGGCTGAAAAGCACCTGCTGAATCTTTTCCCGGTCCACATCTATTATCCATATATCCTCTTGATATCTTGAATGAATGGTGATCTCCTCTTTTGAGCTGTCAAATATTTTGAGACTCCCCTTCACAATATCGTTAATGTTTGCTGATTCCAGCTCATATTTCCCGATATCCTCTGAAAAACCCAACAATCCTCTAACCAGGTCTGCCCCATTCTGTACGAATTGTTCTATCTGTTTTACCTTCTCATAGTGAGGATGGGTAGAGGTGAGGTCCAAGAGCACAAGGGAAGCATTCCCCTGTATGCCCGCAAGTAGGTTATTGAAATGATGAGCAATTCCTCCTGCCAGGGTTCTAATAGCCTGCAGCTTGGCAGACTGCTGCAGTTGCGCTTGCAGTTTGTTCCTTTCAGTAACGTCTCTGAAAATCCCGAGCGTACCGATGACCAGACCTTTTTCATCCATCATGAGTGAAGCCGAAAGGTTGATATCAATCAACTGCCCATCCTTCTTTTTTACCTTGATCTCATGGTTTACCAACTCACCTCTTTCGGATAAGTCCCTCATAATCTTTTTGGCATCTTCTATCCCTTCAGGATACAGGAAATGTACTGTCTTCCCTGTAATCTCGGGTGCATTGTAACCCAAAATATTCCTTATATTAGGCGAAATATAGAGCGCCTTTCCGTGAGTGTCAGTAGTGATGATGCAGTCCGGGGAACTATTAAAAATGTTTTTCAAAAAGTTCTTCCCTTTTTCCGCTAGCCTTAGCTCTGTCACGTCTTGGACAATACCCCTAAATCCAGTCCTGTGCCCTTCCGTATCCTTAATGAGCGAAGCATAAACCCTTACTTGTCGCTTAGCACCATCCTTTCTCATGATCTCCAGATCCACTTCCCTGGCAGGAATCCCTGACTCATATACCCCATTGAAGAGTTGGTAAGCCTTATCAGCAGTCTCCTGAGACATAAATTGCCGGTAGTTCATATCTGTGAGCTCTTCTTTTTCATACCCATAGATCTTGCACAACGAATCACTGAAGAGGGTTAGATTCCCCTCAAGGTCAAGCTCATAATATCCCTCCTTAACAGCCCCAAGAATGCTCCGGAATTTTTCCTCCCTCTCTTTCAACCTTTCCTCATTGCGTTTGCGTTCAGATATCTCTTGTTCAAGTAGCCCGCTTGTATTGGAAAGTTCGGCAGTACGCTCCTCAAGGCGCTCTTTCAGCTCATTGACAACCCCTTGCAATGCATCCTCCGCGTGCTTGCGAACTGTGATGTCGCGTGCGATACCAGCTGCCAAATCCCGGCCTCCAACCTTTAGGGGAAAGGTCCTCAGCTCCACCGTCACCTGAGTTCCGTTTTTTCGATTAAAAATGAAATCCTCGGGTTCGGTACTTTGCCCAATTGCGTTTTTGGCAAGCAACTCAGCTGCCTTTGGTATTTGTGATGAAGGAAGAAGTTTCGAAACCAGAAAATTATTTCCTATGACTTCATGTTTTCTAAAACCCGTTATTTCTTCCGCTGTATTATTCCAATCAATAATAATCCCTTTCATATCAAGCAAATAAAAAGCATCCGGAGCAATTTCAAATAATAGTTTTAGCCGTTCCTCGCTTTTTCTCAGGGCTTCCATTATCTGTCTTCGTTCCGTGATGTCTCTTGCAGCGAGCTGGAGGCCGACTAACTCGTCTTTTCTGTAAATTGGTCTCGCTTCGACCTCCAGGTAAATCCATCTCCTGTCCTTGCATCTGAACTGAGTTTCTACAAGGCGCGTAGGCTCGGTTTGAGACCTGCCCTTTGCCTGCTCTGCGAAGATCTCCAGGGTTTCAGGGGGGAACACGCCAAGTTTAAACCGGTACTTACCCACTATTTCCTCGCGTGAGTAGCCCGAGAGCTCTTCAAATCTCCTGTTGACATAGGTGACCTTGCCACTGATATCCATATTGCATATTCCAATAGGAGCTTCTTCCATGAATATCTCGTATCTTTCCTGGGAATCCCTGAACCGCTCCAGTATCTGCTTGTAATCAGTAACTGGCTCTTCCCTTTCAGCTATTTCCTTGCGAAGCCCTGTTATTTCGGAAAGAAGTTCGTCTTTTGTCTTCTCTTCATCTTCCATTTTCGGTGCCTCAAATATTGGTGAAACATCATTTTGGAATATTCTTGTTCATAGCGCAATACCATTTGGATTTCCGCGCCCAGGTATTAATATGCCGGAATAGATAAGCCTATGTGCTGGCCAAGAAATAGCCGTAACCTCGGAGTTCTTTTCCCTTGCTGGCAAGACGCAAGATGGATAAATCATATTGAATAACTTTAAGGGCTTTCTGCAAAATTCATGCAATAATGAGATTTCAATGATATGGCTTTAAATTTCAGCTAGTTAGCATCAACATTCCGAGCCTGCTATGTGAAACAGAATAGAAGGAATCTTCCCTTGTGCAAAATTATGTTCCACTTAATGATAAATTCTTACATACCATGGTTTTAAGCGAGAAATTTTCAAATAAATGAATTTTTTCTGAGATCTCAGGTTGAACATTCTTCTTTAGTAGTTAATCTCTTTTCAAAAGAGGGGGAGCTTCTCATTTGCCAATATAGGTGCCCATATTGTTGAGATGTACCTGAACTCCTGCGCTTTTTCCGGATGGGGGACTAGGATAATGAAACTGCTGGGGACCCAAGAAGCTTATTGGTGAAAGAGTTCTGGTCCTAGGTAGATGGGAAAGTGTGGGTTCGATTCGGCGCTGTAAGAGATAGATAATAGTTTAGGAGAATGTATGAATATCTGGATT
>DATKYC010000305.1:0-6160 GCA_035528695.1 Acidobacteriota bacterium
ACCGCGAAGTAGCCTTTTATGGGGGAACTTTCACCAGCCTTCCTCTGCTCAAAATAACGGAGCTCCTTCAAGCTGTGACCCCCTACCTGAGGCAGGGTTTTTTTCAGTCGATCAGGGTCTCAACGCGGCCCGATTCCCTACATGAAGAGCTCCTGGAAGTGCTGAGAGATTATGGGGTCCTCACAGTGGAGTTGGGTGCTCAATCAATGCAGGATGACGTACTGACCCTTTCGGAACGTGGCCACACGGCTGAAGATACGGTAAGAGGGGTTGAACTCCTCAGAAGATATGGCTTCAAGGTGGGAATTCAGCTCATTCCCGGCTTGCCCGGTGATTCTAAAGAGAAATTTTTCTCGACAATCACGAAGATCATAGCTTTGCATCCAGACATGGTACGGCTCTATCCGGCGCTGGTCATTAACGGAACGGGGCTTGCCCGCTGGTACACGGAAGGCAGATATCAACCCATGGCACTTGAACAGGCAATTGAGATCTGCATAGAGAGCTGTATTCGTTTGGAGGATGAAGGCATACCCGTCATCCGGATAGGGCTCATGAGCTCCCCTGCCCTTTTGGAAAAAGGCCAGATCGTTGCCGGCCCCTGGCATCCTGCCTTCGGATTCCTGGTCCGTTCAGGCATACATCGGAAAAAAATCGTATTAGATCTGCCAAGGCCTGGAGAGGCCTCTCAAATCAAGATAGGGGTACCCACAAGGGAGATTCCCCTGGTCAGAGGTTACAAGAATCAAGGCCTCAGATGGATTGAGAGTATGACAGGAGCAAAGGTTATTGGAGTCGAATCGGACGATTCTATTCCTCCCGGAAGCGTAAGGATCCAGAAGATATGAATTTCAAATCCGCTTTCATAGCAATCATAGGCCCTCCCAATGTGGGGAAATCAACCCTCTTGAATCGTATTCTGGGAACAAAACTGGCCATCGTGTCTGCGAAGCCCCAAACAACCAGAAATCGCATTATTGGGGTCTATCATGGTGAGTGTTTTCAGATGATATTTATGGATACTCCCGGTATCCATAAGACCAAGACCGCTCTCCATGAGAGCATGGTTAAAGCTGCCCTGGCATCCTTTCATGAGGTGGACATCATGCTCCTCCTGATCCAACTGAACCGTCACGACGACCCTGAAATCAACCCTATCACAGCAACCCTCAAACAAATAAAAAAGCCTTGCGTCCTAGCAATCAACAAGATAGATAACGGTCCGAAGGAGCATCTCTTACCGATAATCGATCATTACAGCAAGGTCTACCCTTTCGAGGCCATCATCCCTATCTCTGCGCTTAAGGGTGATGGAGTGGGCGTGCTTCTCAGTGAGCTGAAATCGAGATTGAGACCCAGCCCCCAGCTCTTCCCGCAGGAAATGAAGACTGACCAGCAAGAGCCTTTCTTGGTTTCGGAGATCATCAGGGAAAAGATCTATTCCCACACAACCAAGGAATTACCATATTCTTCTGCAGTCACGGTGGATCAGATCCAGGAGATTCCCGGTAGAAACCTGCTTTCGATTTCAGCCCGAATTCATGTGGAGACCGACTCTCAGAAAGGAATCCTCATTGGACAGGACGGCCGAATGATAAAGGCGATAGGCCGCTCAGCGAGGTTGGAACTGGAAAAGCTATTCGGTATGCGGGTTTATCTGGGTCTTATGGTGAGGGTGGAGAAAAACTGGAGTAAAGACCCCAAGGCCCTCAGAAGGTTAGGTTATTAGGCCTAAAAAAATCAACCGCTCGGTGAGCGGCTGATTTTTTTAGGAGGAAGGAGTAATTTCTTACCTTGGGATACTGCAAAATCTTTGCCAAAAAGAGCGGTTTCCAAGACTATTGGTTAACTGTTTGTTTTTATGACATTTTTTCAAATCTTAGACCTTCAACGGCTCCCAGGTTATGATTGATAAAGTACAAAAAATTGGCACCAAAAAACAGCGGAACAGAGACATGTGCCATATGTATTTTAAATTATTAACAAAATTTCGGTACAAAATTTTTGACCGCTATACCGTAATATTGTACTTCTTCATCTTGTGCTGAATTAGACTTTTTGTAATTCCCAGCATGCTTGCCGCGTGCGACTGGACATTGTTGCATTGAACGAGAGCCCGTCTTATCAACCTCTCTTCAATGCGTTCCAGTGCTGATGGCAGCGGCACACCGGGTGGGATAAAGCTCTCCACATCAAATTCGGCTTCCGCCCCGCTAAGCTCCTCAGGCAAATCCTCCGGTGTTATTACCCCCCCTGAATTTAGGACCACCGCCCTCTCAATAACGTTTTCCAGTTCCCTTACGTTACCGGGCCAAGGGTAAGCATAGATCGCCTTCCATACTTCAGGGCTCAGTTCAATCGCCTTTTTCCCTTGTTCATCTCTGTACTTTTCGATGAAGTGTCTGACAAGCAACGGAATATCGTCGATTCTTTCCCTCAAGGGTGGCACCTCGATATGAATTACATTGAGTCGATAAAAAAGATCTTCTCGAAATGGACCCCTTGCTACATCCTCTTTTATATTCCTGTTAGAGGCACTAATCACACGAACATCCACCCTGATCGTCCTGGTCCCCCCAACCCTCACGAATTCCATCTCCTGGAGTACCCTGAGGAGTTTTACTTGGAGTGAAGGGGGCATATCACCCACCTCGTCCAGGAAAAGCGTCCCTTCATCAGCCAGTTCAAACCGCCCCTTTTTCATAGCTACGGCCCCTGTAAAGGCTCCTCTTTCGTGACCGAATAGCTCACTCTCCAGAAGGGTTTCTGTTAAAGCCCCGCAGTTTATGGAAACAAAAGGGCGATTTTTTCTTGGGCTACCGTAGTGAATGGCCTTAGCAATCAGTTCTTTCCCGGTCCCTGAAGGCCCTGTAATCAAAACGGACGCCTTTGATTGAGCTACCTTGTCGACAATATCATAGACCTTCTGCATGGATTTGCTCTTGCCAACCATATTCCCGTGCTTAAACCGATCTGAAAGTGCCTGGCTCAAGAGCCTGTTTTCCTTGATCAGGCGGTAGTTTTCTAAGGCCTTCTTGACCGTGAGCTTTAGCTGCTCATTTTGGAAAGGCTTTGTGATGTAATCGTATGCATGCTTCTTCATGGCCTCCACGGCCATTTCTATTGTCCCGTATGCGGTCATCATAATGACCGGAAGGTCGGATTTTGTTCTTTTGCACTCATCCAAAAGTTCCATTCCGTCCATACGCGGCATCTTCATATCAGTGATGACCAGGTCGAGATCCGCCTCCCGGACAAGGCTTAACGCATCATAGGCATTATCCGCCGTCATAATTTCATAGCCCTCAGGCCCTAATAGGGCCTCAAGGAGCACCAGGTAGTTTCTTTCATCGTCCACGATCAAGATTGTTTCCATAGAGAATGAACCCTCTCATGCCCTCGGCAATGAAATAATCACGCTTGTTCCTGATCCCACCTTACTCTCTATCTTTATGGATCCTCTGTGTCCTTCGATAATATTCCTGACTATGGAAAGACCGAGGCCGCTTCCCTTGTCTTTTTTGCTGAAAAAAGGGTCGAAGATCTTGCCCAGATCTTCCTCGCTGATCCCACTGCCCGTATCTCTAATTTCCACAATATAGTGGCCTTTCTCCTCCGCCACATTTACGGTTACGGCCCCACCATCTTTCATGGATTGAATGCAATTGACAAAGATATTTAGGAACACCCTGTAAAGCATTTGTGGATCTGCCTTAATCTTCATAGATCTATTGTTGAGGTTGTCATAAATAGAAATCTTTTGCTTCTCCAGTTCGGGGTGTAAGAAGGCCAGGTTTCGTTTGATAATATCTTCTAAATAACAGTCCTGGAGATTTGGTTCCAGAGGACGGGCAAAATCCAAAAACTCCGTCACAATATTATTCAGCCGGCTTGATTCTTCTATGATCATGCTGGAAAGCTTCCTTTGGGATTCATTGGAGTCAGGCATCCCGGCCAGCAGTTCTGCTGTGCTCCTGATAATACCCAGTGGGTTTCTGATCTCGTGCGAGACACCCGCGCACATTTGGCCGAGGGCTGCCAAACGCTCAGCCTGGTTCAGCTGGGACTCAAGTTCCCTTTGCTCCCTGGCTCTCTCCTCAATGGTCTTTTCCGCCTTGTGGACAATAAGAAGAAGTGCAACGAATATCAGACCCATAATGAGAATAGAAAGCCCAAATATCAGATACTGGAGTTTGACGATGGACTTATATTCCTGGCTCAGATCCTGAATCAATTCAAAAACCCCCAAGACATAGCCCTTGTCACCGGTAAAGGAGTCCAGTCCCATGAAAGGGATGTAGGTCCTGATCTTCTTCTGGCCCCCAATCCGCTCTATTCCGAGACCCCACAGATCATCTCGCTCGGATATCAGCCCCGAGGAATGTTCTCCTTTCACGGCACTCTTATAACCCGAGGTCTCTTTTGCCTTCTTGCCAAGCAGCCTGGAATCGGTGCTGTAGGCGATGACTCCTTTGCCGATGTCATAGACATTGACTAGATCTATATTGAAACTGTGAATCGTGTTTTTTACGATTTGGTCCATCCATTGGTACTGCCGCTCTTCTCTCAGCCTGACTTTTCCATAACGGCTTGTAACAGGGACCACAAAGTTCTGGAAAACCTGATGGTTTAGATTCCCACCCAGCAGGAGGGCATAGTTTTCATAGCTCTTTATCAGCATGTCCTTGGCTTGATTGGAGATGACCACCGAGAATGGAAAGCTAAATATTACCAGGACAATGAAGCTGGCATAGGAAAAGAATTTTACGAGTCGAAATTGTTTTTTCCCTCTGCGGGCATCTTGATCAAGTGGTGTCATCGCGGATATGTTTTCCCTTTCAAAACTGACGGCTTCGTAAAAAGCCCAACTGCTGCGTTACGCTTCATCTTTCGTCATTGCGGCGTACTGTAAGTACGCCTCATTCCTCAAGCTTCGCAAGCCTTGCATTTGGCACTTTTTACTGTGCCGTCCCATTTTTGACTTCTTACGAGTTCATCAAAACTAGAAAACCAGTAGTCGTAATTGGTGCCATAACGCCGGTTTCGTATTCTATGCCCAAAAGGGTCCTAAGGTCAACAGCTTGGGTTCTGGGGTCGGACTTGAAGTTTATGACCTTACGTTATAAATTGATTGAGAATCCCCAAAATGTGTGGGAAAAGGCTCTTATCGTTACTCCGAATCCTAGGTGCGAGACATGAAATACGAAGATTTAAAAAACCTCCCCTACATGCTCTATGCCGATAGCAAAGGAAGGGTTTATGAACACCCATTTTTCCGGATGGCCGGCCTTTCAGGGGCCTCCCCGGCGCCGCTAACGGAGGAAGACCTCATTCCCATGCCGGAATTTAGTAAGCTCTTTTACATCCCCGACTGCGCGCCCCTCGGCCTTGATCCTGATACAGGCCGATACGAGGCAGTTCCTGAATTGGAGGTGGATGGGGTCCCGAGCAAATGTTACGCCGTGGCCGCATTCCTCGAACCAGGATTAGTGAGGAGTCATCTGCCCGCGGTCGACTACCAGCCGAAGTCTTATATCCTTCCAACGTGGGCTTACACCGCGGTGGGATTCAAAGATGACAAGTACTGGGTCTCTGCATTCAGAATAGAGCATAATCACAAGTGGGATCCACGAAATTACGACGACAAAGACCTGATTTCCGCTATACAAAATTTCAGGAAGGATTATCCTGCCGGGCCTCTTGTTGAACACCTCATCAATTGCGCAACCAGTAACCACTGTTTTGCAGCCAAGAACCTGTTTCTTAAGAGGTGGGAGGCCCCTCTCCCGGTTAGCCAAGGCTGCAATGCCGCCTGTCTGGGATGTCTCTCTCTTCAACCGAATGACTCGTGTGAGGCCTCACATCATAGGATAACCTTCAGGCCCTCCCGGAAGGAAGCCGTGTCTCTGGCGGTGAGGCACCTGAATAATGCCCCGGAAGCCATTGTAAGTTTCGGTCAGGGTTGTGAAGGAGAGCCCTTAACGGAATATAGGTTTATCCGGGATACCATAAGACAGATAAGGAAGCGGACAGACAAAGGGACCATCAATTTGAACACCAACGGGGCTTGGCCTGAGCGAGTTAGGTTGCTTGCCCAGAGTGGGCTGGATTCTATAAGGATAAGCTTAAACAGTGCCCAACCAGAGTTCTACCGGGCTTA
>DATKYC010000306.1:0-5964 GCA_035528695.1 Acidobacteriota bacterium
CTTGTTGAAATGTCTTTTGGCTACACCACGGATATCAAACTGTTGGAGCTTGCCAACCTGGACCAGCCCCTTTTACGGGAGCTCATGGTTCAAGCCCCGGGGACCTATCATCACAGTGTTATTGTGAGCAACATGGTAGAAGCGAGCGCAAAATCGATAAATGCCAATCCTGTCGTTGCTAAAGTGGCTGCCTATTACCATGATATCGGAAAGGCGAAAAAGCCCCTCTACTTTGTTGAAAATCAGATGGATTGCGAAAATAGGCATGAAAAGCTGGCACCATCCCTGAGCAGCCTGATCCTCATATCTCACCTCAAGGATGGCATTGAACTGGCCAAGGAACATAAGCTGGGCAAGGAGATCATTGATATCACCCGACAACATCATGGGACAAGCTTGATCGCTTTTTTTTATGAAAAGGCCAAGGAACAGGCAGAAAAGAGGGGAGGGAAGTTCATTCAGATCAAGGAGGAAGACTTTCGGTACCCGGGGCCCAAACCTCAAACCAAGGAGGCTGGGCTTGTTATGCTAGCAGATGTCGTGGAAGCTGCCTCCAAAACACTGGTGGATCCTACCCCCGCCCGTATCCAAGGAATGGTTCATAAAATCATTAATAAGGTCTTTTCAGATGGGCAGCTTGATGAGTGCGAACTCACTTTAAAGGACATCAATGAAATTGCAAAAAGCTTCAATAAAACCTTGAGTGGGATTTTTCATCATCGGGTTGAATACCCGGATTCAGTTGCAATAAACGGGGCTGTGAAAAAAGGAGAGAATGGAAATTCAGATCAGCTCTCAGGGGTCAATCCCTTGGCTAAAAAGGCAGAAGATAAAACAGAGGCTAAAAAGGGTCTTAGAAGACTTGGCCTGTCACGATAAGGAATTGAGTGTTCTGTTCACTGATGACAACCGGATTGCCCAGCTAAATAATCAGTACCTGGGGAGAAAGGGCCCTACCAATGTGCTCGCCTTTCCGATGGAAGGGGGGCCGTTGCCCAAAGTCGAGTCGGCCATGCTGGGAGATGTGGTCATTTCTGTCGATACTGCCCTGCGTGAGTCAGAGGAGCTGAGCGAGCCCCCAGAGCATACAATCGACCGTTTACTGATCCACGGTATCTTGCACCTTCTAGGCTACGACCACGAGAGATCGGCCGAAGAGACCACGCGGATGCAAGAAGAGGAAAGAAGACTGATAAAGATTCTGAGAGAGGAGTAATCTATGGCGCGTTTGGCGGTTAATGTAGATCACGTGGCTACATTGCGTGAAGCAAGGGGGATCAATGAGCCTGATCCTGTAT
The DNA here is from genome assembly GCA_035528695.1 of Acidobacteriota bacterium. Classification (GTDB taxonomy): domain Bacteria; phylum Desulfobacterota; class DSM-4660; order Desulfatiglandales; family Desulfatiglandaceae; genus DATKYC01. The sequence continues at coordinate 1,299 of DATKYC010000306.1, forward strand.
TGGCTGCCGGTCTTGCAGAGCTGGCTGGTGCAGAGGGGATCATCTGCCACCTTAGAGAGGATAGACGGCACATTCATGATCGGGATTTGCAGCTTTTGCGAGAGACTATCAAAACCAAGCTCAACATGGAAATGGCTTCGGTAAGGGAAATGGTGGACATTGCAATCAAAACCAAGCCGGACCTGGTCACCCTGGTACCTGAAAGAAGGGAGGAGCTTACTACAGAGGGAGGCCTTGACGTTAGGGCCCAGCCTGGCCATTACCAAAAGGTGGTGGAAATCCTAAAAGGAGCCGGCATTCGGGTGAGCTTCTTTGTTGATCCTGATGCAGAACAAGTCAAGGCAGCGCACCAATGCGGCGCAGACATTGTGGAGATTCACACCGGCCATTACTCTGAAGCAGGGTCAGAATTAGAAGCTATTGAGCGGTTTGAGCGTATTGCCGCGGCAGTGGAAACCGCTGCCGAGCTAAATTTAGGTATCAGTGCTGGTCACGGGTTGAATTATGTTAATGTGAAAAGATTTAAGGCCTTGCAGCAAATAGAGGAATACAGCATCGGTCATAGTATTGTGGCAAGGGCGGTCTTGGTGGGTTTTGAAAGAGCTGTCCGGGAAATGGTAGAATTAGTGAAACAGTTTTGAAATGATCTATGGAATCGGCGTAGACCTTGTGAGCATCAGGAGAATCGAGAAGGTAATTCGGAGATGGGGGGATAGATTTGTTCGGAGGGTTTTTACCCCAGGCGAGGCTGAAACGTCTTACCTAAGAGGTTCCGCATATTCTGCGTTTGCACTCCGATTTGCTGCCAAAGAGGCCTTCTCCAAAGCCCTGGGTCTAGGAATGAGAAACGGCCTTAAATGGCGAGAAATTGAAGTTTTCAACTATCCCAGCGGCAGGCCGAGTCTGAGGCTCCACGGGATGTCTTCCAAGATCTGTTCTCAAAAGGGTATCACCGGAATCCACCTGAGTCTTTCGGATGAAGGCGAATACGGTGTGGCCACGGTTGTTCTTGAAAGGCATGATAGATTTGGTAAAAACTGAACATGAAGTCATTTATCAGTCAATATATCCCTGGAGCAAAGCATATGGGGCCAGGAACCTGCCAAATTGCGGTATGGGGTTAAGCTGGCATGTTGAATGCGAGTGACATCATGACTACCGAGGTCGTCACCGTTAGAAAGGAAACAGGCCTAAAGGAACTGGCCAAGATACTATATGAGAACCACATAAACGGAGTGCCCGTGGTGGATGAAGATGGATTGCTCATTGGTATCATTTGTGAGAGCGACCTGATTAGAAAAGACAAGAAGCTCCACATACCTACAGTAATTGCTGTTTTTGATGCAGTCTTCTACCTCGAAAGCCCCAAAATAATTGAAAAAGAGATTCAGAGACTAAATGCTACCACAGTAAAAGATCTTTATACGAAAGAGGTTATTACGGTAGACGAAAAGACGCCTATTGATGAAATAGCAACCATTATGAGCCAGCAAAAATGCTATACAATCCCCGTCATGGACGGTGAAAGGCTAATAGGGATTATCGGAAAGGCTGACCTTATAAGGACTCTCGTCCCTTGAAAGAGGAGTGTATTACATACTATTCGGGTTCCGATCATGAGACAATAAGGCTAGGCCAGCAATTGGGCTTGTTTCTAAGAGATGGTGATGTGATTGCCCTGTCAGGGGAACTCGGAAGCGGCAAAACATGGTTTACAAAAGGGCTTGCTCTCGGCTTAGGGGTCTCTCCTGGTATAGTCGTTACCAGCCCCTCTTTTTCTCTTATCAATGAATATGAAGGTCGAGTCACCCTTTTTCATATGGATGCATACCGGCTGCAGAGCCTTTCTGATTTTCTTTCTGCGGGGCTGGAGGAGTATTTCTATCAAGATGGTGTTGCAGTCATGGAATGGGCTGACCGGTGGCCTGAGGTTCTGCCAGAGTGGAGCCTCAAAGTTGAATTCGCCATCGTCAACAATCACTCCCGAAAAATTACCCTGTGCGGGTATAATCCCAGGGCTATCGAGATCGTGAGAAATATGGCGCAGTATGGAATGCAAAATGAGACATGCGGTCCGGGAGACAAGTAAGCCTGTCCACTCCTAGTTCCGAACTCGTATTAATTTAGGTCTTTGAAAATAGCAACCCGCGTTCGTCGGTTCATGGGTCCATTTCCTCCGTTCCAAGTCTCACGGCCTAGTCATTTCATGAAGTTACCCAACGGGTGATGCCTCCCCCCTCCCTGTTCCCCTCGCATTCGCTCGGGGCCAGGGGGTCCCCCATTGCGTAACTTCTTGAAATGACGAAGGCCTCCCGCCGGTCACTCCGGAAAAGGACCCATGTACTGACGAACGCGGGTTGCTACTTTCAAAGACCTAAATTAATACTAATAATGAAAGGCAAATAATTCATTTGCGTACCCGGCAGCTGCCTTTGAAATCACCATCTTTGTAACTAGCTGAAACAAATTTACAACTGACCGCTGACAACGGACACTACCTGAATCCTAAAGATAGCAAAAAAGTAGCCTATCATGCGTGGAATAGTCAAGGTGCTACAGGCCAAGTGCTCAGGAGGAATCGCTGAATGGTACTGAGTTTAATGAGAAAGCATGCCAAGTCCTGGCTCATCAAGTTATTGATAGGGATCATTGCTGCAGTCTTCATCTTCTATTTTGGTTACTCTTTCACCTCTCGAGAGGCATTGAAAATGGCCATTGTTAACGGGGAGGTGATAAGCGGACTGCAGTATCAAAAGGCCTACAGGGATCTCTTGGAAGCCCTGCGAGTGCAGTATAAAGGGCTCTGGAATGACAATCTGATAAAGGTGTTCGATCTAAAAAACAAGGCCCTGGAGAAACTGATTAATGAAAAGTTGATCAGCCTAGAGGCGAAGAAGTTGGGGCTGGCAGTCACAGAGAGCGAGGTCCAGAAGGCTATAATGGACTACCCCGCGTTTCAGTCAAATGGCCAATTTGATCTAAGGCGCTACAAGGGCCTCCTAAGCAATAACCGTATGAAGCCTGAGGATTTTGAGGCAACCATGGCCAATGAACTTCTTAAGGAAAAGCTTGGCCAATTCTTATTTGCGTTCATGGGGGTCACTGACCAGGAACTCCTGGATCATTACACTTACACAAATGAGAAGATCAAGATTAGCTTTGTTGAGTTCAAGCCTGACAAGTTCATGAAATCCATTAAGCCGGACCAGGCTTCCATGGATAAATATTTTAAAGAACACAAGGCAGAGTACAGAGTCCCTGAGAAAATTAGGCTTGCCTATCTCCTAATTGATCCCGCCAATTTTGAAAAACAGGTAAAGGTCGCTGATCTGGAGATCAAGGATTACTATGAATATAACATAGGCAGTTTCATGGACCCAAAACAGGTCAAGGCGAGGCACATCCTTTTTAAGTTGGGGGAGGATGCGTCGGAAGACGAGGAAAAAAAGATCCGAGACAAGGCCAAAGCAGTCCTGGAAGAAGCACGGCAAGGGAAGGATTTTGCGGCCCTTGCCAGAAAATATTCTGAAGGCCCAACAAAGGCCAAAGGGGGTGACCTCGGGTATTTTTCTGCAGGAAAGATGGTAAAGCCCTTTGAGGATGCTGCCTTCAAGTTGAAAAAGGGAGAGATAAGTGACCCTGTGAGGACGCGCTTCGGGTATCATCTCATCAAGGTGGAAGACATCAAGGAGGAAAGGACCAAACCCCTCGAAGAGGTTCGCCAGAAAATAGTTGAGACATTAACCAACAATAGGAGCGCAGATCTCGCCCACGAAAAAGGCATGTCCCTTGTAGACCAGATGCCCTATGCGGTAGACCTTGGCCGGTATGCGGCTGAACACGACCTAAAGGTAGCAGAAACAGATTACTTTTCTCAAAACGAACCCATACCCGGTGTGGGTGGGAACGATGAAAAACTCCGCGAGTCCCTCTTTTCCCTGGAAAAGAAGGAGACAAGTGAATTGATTGAACTGAAAGGGAAATTCTATGTCTTCCAAGTAGCGGACAAAAAGGCGTCGTATTTGCCGGAGATGAAGGAGGTCATCGACAAAGTAAATAAGGACGTTGCCGCATATCTTGCCACAAAGGAGGCAGAAGCAGCTGCTGAAAGCTACTTGGCCGAATTGCAAAAGGGAAAGGCGTGGGATGAACTCGCCAAGGAAAAGGATTCAAGGCCTAAACAGACCGATTTTTTCATGCGCCGGGACAGCATTCCGGACATAGGTTATGCCCCCGAGTTAACGGAGATAGCCTTTGGCCTCAATGAAAACAAGAGATATCCGGATAGAATCTTTTCTGGCGAAAAAGGTGTCTACGTGATCAGATGGGAAGCGCGAATAGGAATTGATGAAAAAAAATACGGGGAGGAAAAGGAGAAATACAGCTTCTATCTAATGCAGGCAAAGCAGAGGCGGGCGTTTGAAAACTGGCTCAAGAACATGAGAAAGAATGCAAAAATAGAAATTGTTAGTCCAGTGACGTAAATCCTCACCTAATATTTCCCAGATTTTCCAATTATAACTTTATATTTACTTCCGTTGAGGGGAAGGCAAAAGGTCTCATTCTCCTCTACAAAATATCTCGCAAGCTGATAATAGGCGGCGCGAGTGAAGCGCGCTGGAAAAGCGCCGCCCTTGACTTTACAGTAGAGTACATTTTCCTGACC
>DATKYC010000307.1:0-2167 GCA_035528695.1 Acidobacteriota bacterium
TCCTTGTTAAGGTTCTAAAATGAGGGCCGTTCAGTTCTATAAATACTGGTAAAATTCGGTTTTATTTTACATTAATTGTGCGTATTTAGCAGAAAAACATTTGAAAAGTCAAGGACTATAGCTGGGCGCCATAATATCTGATAGCTCTTAACTCTTGGCTCATAAAGGCCGCTGCGCGACAGCTGAAAGTTGCAAGTTGTAAGCTTTAAGGGAAAGCGGAGGCTAGAGGACTGAGGAGAGAGCTCGGAGGACAAAAGGACAGGAGACGCCCTTGAGAAAATAAATTCCGTTTTACGCCTGGACAGAACCACAGGCAGTTTTGAATTACCCTGCCTTGTGCTACCTGCTATTGGATCCGGCCCCACACAATTCTTGACAATCATGCAGATAGCATCCCCGTACCTCAGCAGTTCAAGGCCTGCCAAAAGTGCAGATAGGAATTACAGATCACAGCCTGAGTCAATTCTGCGATAAGAGAGTGATACCCCATAATTTCAGGCTGTCAAAGCCCCTGTTAAAAATAGCAGTAAACACAAGTATTGAGCTGAGGATTTCTAACCGAAATGGCAAGTATTTGGAATAGGTTAAATCCGCGCTAAAAGGCAAAATCGCACCCTTGTTAATCACTAAAAACGTAATATCTGGACATTAAAAAAGCAGGGCCATTACTGACCCTGCATTTCGTTTGTTCAATGATAATAAAGGTTTTGATCACATATTACTCGATCACGAAGGATGCTTCACAGGTTGGATCAATAATGTATTCGCTCTCAATACCTTCGCCTATGGCCGGGAGGAGATCGGCAGGCACTTTGGATTTGTAAGTGGCAGGGATGTCAATAAGCTAGAAGGCATGCAATACTTTGAAGGAGAGAGCGGAGCCCCGATCTTGACAGAGGCGATGGCCTATCTGGAATGTGAACTCTCCGATACATTCATCGCAGGAGATCATACCCTTTTTGTCGGAAAGGTAATCGGTGGACAAGTTCTTCATAGCAGTGACATACCGCTTGTGTTTGAAAGAGCTGATTTCTTTTGAAAACTCATGCCCCTTCCACGAGAATCTGAGAGATCCAGCGCTCCGACAGGCTCGGAGGGCCTCAAAGAACGCATTTTGAACGGCATCTGGTAGCGTTGCGCCATCTAAGAATCATACATCATGTAGCCTCGAACCTCCTGGGTCATTTCAGACCCTATCACGCATTCCATCAGTAAAAAAGCTACTTCAAGGGATGCCCCCGGGCCATCGCAGGATATTAACTGATTCCAGCCGAACACGTCAAGTATCGTTGCTGCCTCAAGGTCTTCGAACCCCTGCGGGAGGAAAAGCAGAAGGTTAGTGCGCTTATCTGACATGGCTCACAATTCCCTCCAGCACTCTTACCTCGAGCATATCCAACGCAGCCCTCATACTGCCTCCTCTCACCACCTCACTGTGCAACCCCTTTGAAAGCCCGGAACAATGCGCCTCTTGTCACTGGGGAGCTGTTAAAACCGGTCTCCGAGACCAGTTCAGCATCTACGAAGCCAACCCTCTGAAGCATTGCCAGGAAATCCTTTCCTGGTATGGCCCCGCCCTGTCACTGGGCCCAGCCCTTGACCTGGGCATTCGTGTCATCCGAGAGTTCACCTATCAGAATCTGATCGGCCATCATCAGCCGCCCGGGTAGTCTCAAGACCCTGAATACTTCCCTAAGAGCCGCCTCCTTATCAGGGACAAGGTTGAACGCTCCATTAGAAATCACCACGTCGAAGCTCTCATTTGAAAAAGGCAGGTCTTCAGCAGAGGCCTCCTGAAAGGTGGCACCCTGGAAATGCATATCCCGCAGACTTTCCTTTGCTCCCTGAAGCATCTCGGGTACCACGTCAATACCAACTGCTCTTCCTGTGGGCCCCACTATAATGGAGGCAATGAGGGTGTCTACACCACCACCGCAGCCGATATCCAGCACTGACTCGCCGTCGTGAATCGGTCCCACTTTGAAAGGGTTTCCCACCCCGCAGAATGAAGCAGTGGTGCGGTCGGGCAGTGCGTTAATCATTTCCGGGGCATAGCTCAGGGCCTCAAGCCCTGCGAGGCCGGTGGGGAATTTGAAAAGGCCTTCAGGACTATTTGAGACCATTGCATATTTTTGACAGATCCCTTCCCTGATCTTCTTTTTCTGTT
>DATKYC010000308.1:0-5597 GCA_035528695.1 Acidobacteriota bacterium
AGGATGACATGACATGGTCACTGGTCCGTGAGGCGGTTGAGGCCACGGTGGTTCTGCTCTCACCCGTTGTGCCCCATATTGCCGAGGAGCTTTGGCATTTGCTGGGCCATGACCAGAGCCTCATCATGATCCCGTGGCCTATCTACCGCGAGGAGGCCTTGGAAGAGGAAAAGAGGTTAGTTGTCCTTCAGGTGAATGGTAAGGTGAGAGGCAGGATTGAAGTGCCTGTTTCTTTTAGTGACGCGGAAATAGAGGCTGAGGCCCTGGCCGACGAAAGGGTCAAGCGCTTCATTAACCAAAAACCGATCAAGAGAGTAATCGTAGTACAAAAAAAGCTTGTTAATGTGGTAGTATAAGCCCGCTTTTTCAATGGTAAAGATCTATCAATAGTAGCATCATTTAAATGTATCAGGATTTGGGGGAACTCCGCATGATGGGACGGAATAGTAATCGTGGTCCCTTCTCGATAAACACCGACAGCCATGACAAAAAAATGAGTTTCTTATCAGTGACATATAGGGCCTTTTCAATAAACTTTGTGATCCTGTTGTTGCTCTGGGCAGCAGGTTGCGGCTACCACTTTCGAGAGACAAGAAAGCCGATTGGAATACAGATTGAAAGTCTGGCAATACCTCTGATAAAAAGCACCTCTTCATCAGCGGGGCTGGAGGCGGATTTCACCCAGATTGTACGCGAGGAATTTGCGAGCCATACACAAATCCCCCTGGTTTCAGAACATGAGGCCGCAGCGGTGCTGATCGGCAAGGTGTATGACATCACGACCGAGCCGTTGAGTTATGCCCTTGAACAACACAGCGTTCAAGGCCGGGTTACCACTTATGAAACGACCAGGACCCGCCGCCTGAAAATCAAGCTCCATGCCAAATTGTTGGAAAAGGCCACCGGGAAGGTTATTTGGGAGAGCAAGGACATGGAAGACAGAACCACCTTTTCCGTGGGTACTGATCCACTAATAAATCGTCACAATGAAAGAAAAGCCCTTGAAGAACTGGCACGACGATTGGCCAAGAGGATCTACCTTAAGACCGTGGAAAGGTTCTAATGCCAGTAGATCCGTCACCTGAATATGTTTTGGGTCAATTGGAACGACGGGAATTAGCCCCATTTTATCTCTTTTATGGGGAGAATGAATTCCATCTAGAAAAGGCCTTGAACAAGATTCGTGAAACCTTCATCCCTGAGGAGGCAAGAGATCTTAACCTTCACATCTTTTACGGCGACCAGAAGGCTGACGCAGTAGATACCATCGCATCTATCAATGATGCGGCACGGTCCCTACCCTTCATGTCGCAAAACAGGCTCATAATCGTTCGGAGGACTGAGAGTTTCTCTGCCGCAGCCCTCGAGAGCTTCATTCCATACCTGGATAGACCAGTCGAGATCACCTGCCTGATATTTGTGTCATCAAAGCCGGATTTCAAGAGAAAGTTCTACCGCAAGATAAGAGAATCGGGCGGAGCGGTCAATTTCAGGAAATTAAATGATAACGAAGTGATACCTTGGATCAAGAAAGCCGCCAAGGATCTCGGTTTAGATATGGACGGTCAGGCATGCGCATATCTCCAGCAGATCGTGGGAAACCGCTTGATTGATCTGTACTCAGAACTTGAAAAATTCTCTCTGCGCCATGGAAACATGCCTGTAGGAGTAAACCAGATCAAGGAACTGGCTATTTACAGCCGTATTTACACAATCTTCGAGCTTATGGATGAAGTATCATTCAAGCGCTGTGCCGCATCGCTGTCAGTGCTAAAGAGGTTCCTTGAAGAGGAAGGCAAAAACGGCATCTTGAGGGTTATTGGGATGCTCAACCGGCAAATCCGTTTGCTATGGCAGGCCAAGTTTATCATCAAGGGTAGTGGAGGCACTCCCGAGGTTGCCAAAAAACTTCATCTCCCGATTTCATTGGCCAGGAAAATTATAAAGCAGTCAGATACCTGGTCCCTGGATAACCTTGAAAACGCCTTTCACCTATTATATCAAGCCGACGGCCTTCTTAAGTCGGGTGCTCAGGGACATCTGGTTCTTGAAAACGTAGTTTTGTCTCTTTGCAGGTAACACACTTTAAGATGGTCTGAGTTGATTAACCTGGTGTGCTAAGCGGGAAATCTTGCGGGCGGCCTTATTCTTGTGGATGACACCTTGGGAAGCAGTCTTTTGAATAAGAGAAACAGCCTTGGATAGGCTCTCTCCGGCTTGCTCCACTGCGTTGCTTGACACAAAAGCCCTGACCTCTTTGACAGCTTTCTTGATTGTGGTCCTATAGCTCTTGTTTCTTATTCTTCTGACTTCGCTTTGTCGAGCCCGCTTAAGGGCTGATTCATGGGTTGCCAAACCTGGACCTCCTCAAAATCTAGTTTAAATTTTATATTTATTATAGCTTACTTTATTATGTCAAGGGTTTTCTGTGCAGCGTTCAGTTTCGTCCGGATCTGAGGAAAAAAATGTCAGCCGTGCAGCAGGGGTAGTAGGGTTTTTCACCTTTCTAAGCCGCAGCTTAGGCCTCATACGCGACATGGTTCTCGCTAACTTCTTCGGCGCCGGCATGGTTGCCGATGCTTTTTTTGTAGCATTCCGCATCCCTAACTTACTAAGACGCCTTTTTGCTGAAGGTTCCCTCACCATTGCGTTTATCCCTGTTTTTACACAGTATCTCACCACTAAAACAAGAGAACAGGCCTTTGACCTTGCAAGGATCATATTAACCCTACTTGCGCTCATTCTCGTCGTAGTGACATTGCTAGGTGTGCTGCTTTCTCCATGGATAGTAAGGATTCAAGCCTTTGGTTTCGGCGCCTCTGGGATCAAGTACGATCTCACTGTTCTGCTTACCCGGATCACATTCCCTTACATCTTCCTCATCAGCATTGTAGCCTTTTTCATGGGAGTCCTCAATTCTCTGAGACACTTCGCGGCCCCTGCCGCAGCGCCTATTTTCCTCAATGTCGGCATCATTGGAGCTGCATACCTTATTTCTCCCCATTCCCCCGAGCCCATTGTGGCAGTAGCTGTTGGTGTCTTGATTGGCGGATGCTTACAGGTCCTTCTGCAGATACCCTGGGTTCTTAGAAATGGCCTACGGCTTTTTCCCCGGTGGGACCCAACCCACCCGGCTGTAAGGAAAATTGGGCTGTTGATGCTACCGGCAGTTTTCGGCTCTGCCGTATACCAGTTTAACCAGTTTATGGGAACCCTACTAGCCTCGTTTCTCCCAGAGGGTAGTGTATCCTGGCTCTACTATGCCGACCGTCTGGTTCAGTTTCCTTTAGGTATTTTTGCTATAGCTATCAGCACAGCGGCACTTCCATCACTTTCAACCCAAGCGGCAAATAAAGAGCTCGAACAGTTTACTGACACCCTAAATCACAGCCTGCGCCTAGTGTTTTTCATCGCCTTGCCCTCCATGGTGGGCTTGATCGTGCTTGGAAGACCCATAGTAGAAATATTGTTTCAAAGAGGTGCCTTTGATTCCCACTCAACGTTGATGACCAATTATGCCCTCATTTTCTATGCCTTAGGGCTCTGGGCATTTTCAGGGATCAGGGTGTTGGTTGCGGGCTTCTATGCCCTGCAGGATACGATGACGCCGGTAAAAGTCGCTATAGTAGCGCTGGTGGTCAATCTCATACTGAGTTTGTGCCTGGCATTCATGACCCCTTTAAGACATGGTGGCTTGGCGTTTGCGCTGTCGCTTGCCTCGTCACTCCAGTTTTGCCTTCTGGTTCTTTTCCTAAAAAGGAAGCTACCCTTAGCTAAGCTGAAATCGGTGTTTCTTTCCGCCCTGAAAAGCGCTCTAGCAGCCACAATCATGGGGCTAGGGGTTCACTATGTCCATTCTAAGTGGCTCTTTGCCCAATCCGGTGCTGGATTGTGGCACATACTGGGGGACCTCGCTGGACTTTTGGCGATTGGCATTTTCATCTATTTTTCGGTTGCAAAAATCTTGCGCTGCCACGAATTGGAATCACTCAAGGACATATTCCTGCCGCTCATCAAGAGAGAGCCCCCCAAAGGGGCCACCGTATCCTATCTAGACCCTGATAGAGAGCAGTAAATTCACCCCACAACTCCAAGTAGTTACAGACCCTAGTCTCCAAACTATTCTGTTGGACAATGTCAAGGCTATGCGGTATAAACCTGTACAGAAAACCTCTCCTGTAAGGAAAATCTGACCACCCTGAACCTCTTCACCAAACTCCCAGAGGTGAAATATAGAAATAAGAAGTCAGGCTCAGAGGTATGATTTTGTGGATCAATAGGACACCGGGAGGCCTAAATGAATAGGGATAGATCGCCGCTTTTTTCCAAAAATAAAGGACATATCGGGGATTCACCCAGACAAGAAGGCCTGCTTCTGCACTGGTTTTTTAGGCATCAACATCTTTTCGATGAAGTCTCCCAGGCTCACCAAGTCAATCAAGAAGCCCTCAAGAACAGGCTCAACCATCTCAATTTTATGGGCAGACCTATACTTGTTCAACTGCGCCACCCGAACTACAAAGAAAGCATCCTTGTAGAAGCATATCCTGGGCCATGTCTCGGCAAAGAACTCACCTGCCGCTGGTCAGAACAACTGTTCACTAATAAGCCTGAGGATTACCAATTCCTCAATCTTGTCATTGATGACGGCAAGTATCTGATATTGGTACCCGGGGTATTGCAAGAGATAAACACGAACTGCCTTATAATTGAATTACCGCAGACGAGCTATGCGGTGGGTCAGCGGCAGGCGAGGCGGTATGGTTGTCACGATACGGTCGTTGAATTACACCAGAGCGGTTTCCTGGCAAGGGGGAGGTTATTGGATTTTAATCCGCTTGGATTCCGTGTTAGAGTAAGGCCCGCAGTGTCTTCTTCCTTTCAGTGGTTCAATACAGACGCACCGGTCATTGTCCACTTACGACATGATCAAGAGATCTTCTTTTCCGGTCCGTGCCATTGCACTCGACAGGAGGGAAATCTTGCGGAAAGGGAGATCGTGCTTGCCCCCGCAGAAGAAAAGATCACTCGATTCAAGAAAAATAAGGTCCGAAACCCTCGCCAACACCTGGTACCCTCACCCACTCTGATTTTCACTCATCCTTTTTTGAAAAAGACCGTTCAGCTAGAGGTTTCAGATATCTCCACCTCCGGGTTTTCTGTATACGAAAAAGCTGACGAAGGATTCCTGATGCAGGGTATGATCATTCCCGAGCTGACAATCGATTTTGCCGGGTCATCCAGCATGAAGTGCGTGGCACAAGTGATCTACCGCTTAGATGAACAGGAAAAAGGGGTACGCTGGGGTCTCGCCATCCTGGACATGGATATCAATGGTTATAGCCGCCTTACCCACATCCTTGCAAATGCCCAGGATCCGCATTCCCATATTTCAACTAAAGTCGATATGGATGCCTTGTGGGAATTCCTTTTTGATTCAGGTTTTATTTATCCCACAAAGTATCGTCTTATTCAGTCGCATCAGAAGGACTACAAAGAAACATACCGAAAGCTCTACCAGGAGAACCCCGAGATTGCAAAACATTTCACGTACCAGGAAAACGGACGCATTTGGGGCCACTTATCCATGGTGCGGG
>DATKYC010000309.1:0-3481 GCA_035528695.1 Acidobacteriota bacterium
CCCCTTGCAGGCATTCTCAATTATATCCGCCTCATGATCAAGGTCCTTAAGAGGGGAGCTCTGGACCAAGAATACATGGAAAAATTTCAACGGTATCTTGGTCTCATTGAGAGCGAAACCAGCCGTTGTTCTAAGATTGTCTCTAATCTGCTCGCCTTTTCCAGACAATCCAAATTGGAATTCAGCGAAATGGATATCAATGAGCTCCTGCAAAGGTGCATCATGCTGAGCGAGCACAAACTCACGCTTCAGAATATCCGGATACAAACTCTTTTGGACCCGAAGCTTCCCAAGCTTTTAGGGGACTTTAACCAGATCCAGCAATGCGTGATTAATCTCATCTTCAACGCTGCTGATGCGATGCCCGAAGGGGGTACTCTGGCTTTGGTGAGTGCCCTCGATGCCAATAAAAGGGTGGTCGAGATCAGGGTCGAGGATACTGGTCACGGCATTCCCGCACGAGACCTCCCCTTTATTTTTGATCCCTTCTATACAACCAAGGTGGAAGGAAAAGGGCTTGGGCTCGGGCTTTCAACAGTTTATGGCATTGTGGACCGGCATAAGGGGGCCATTAGCGTCGAGAGTGAAGTGGGGAAAGGGAGTGTCTTTATCATCAAGCTTCCTTTAAAAAAAAGGGATGATTAACTCTCAAATAAGAAAGGCACACCAGTAGGGCGGGTATCTGTTACGATGGAAGGGCTCTGCTCTCTCACCCACCCTGCTAGAATTCCTCCTCTTCCAGATCAACCCCGTCCCTTTCGTACTGAGCATCTCTCATCTCGTGGGCCATTCTTATATCTTCCTGGCTCCAGGGTTTCACAAGGAGGGAATCGGACACGAGCTCCCACAGATATTTGACCTCAATGCCTAGCTCATACTCTTTGTTCAACGACTTCATGATCTGGTCGCGGCAATTGTGGCATGGAGCTACGACCATTTTCGCCCTCGTTTCCTTTATCTGCTCTGCCTTGACGCGCCCATAATAGAGCCTTTCCTTTTCATAGGGCATTGCCCAGGCCCCGCCTCCTGCGCCGCAACAATAGTTGTTCATCCTGTTGGGGTACATCTCCACAAAATTTTCACAACACTGCTGTGTAATCCATCTCGGTTCTTCAAAATAACCCTGCCCAAAGGCCTTATCGCTCTTACGCCCGTAATTACAGGGATCATGGATGGTTGTAAGTTCATTATGAATGGATTTGTCCACCTTGACCCTACCCGTCTCGATGTATTTTTTTAGAAGATCGTGTACTGAAACCACTTTGTATTTATCGAAAACTTCAGGAAACCATGTTTGCAGACCAAGCCTGGTCGCATAATAGGCGTGCCCTCACTCGGGCAAGAGAAGCGTATTGCACTCCAGCCGCTCCAGATGGTCCACAATGCGGCCTACAAGGGTCTTCATGGCCTCGTCATCCCCGGAAAAGAGTCCCCAGTTGACACCCTCCCAATTTTCCGATGGCACGGTCCAGTCCTCCTTGGCAGCATAAAATATCTTCCACCAGAACTTCATGTCGTCCGGCTCTCCAAACGGTTCCTTGGAGTTTATGGTCACAAGGACATTGGCCCCCTTTTTGTCCACAGGTACGTAAAACCCCGGGAAACCTTCGTCTTCATCCATCTCTTTTGCAAGGTCGGCCAGCAGAAAGAGAAAATCATCTCTTGGAATCCCCAGGTTATTTCCTCTCTCAAGGTCCATGACCACCCCCTTATGGATAGGCCCCGGCACCCTATCCCTTTCACGAAGGGTCCTGGCCCTTCGCATCACCTTGAGGATCTCCACATCCTGGGGGCAGGCGTATTCGCAGCGACCGCACAGGGTACAGATCCACGGAAACCGCGAGTCAATCAAGTCCTGATCTAGCCCAAAGGCCGCCATGCGGATCGCCTTTCTGGGATCCATGCCGTCCACCCCTGTCACAGGACAACCGCTCGCACAGGTTCCACATATAAAGCAGGCATCGCCCCATTCCGGGGCCACCCTGAGCTTGCTTCCCTTACGATTAATAACGACTTGTTCCATCAACTGGCCTCCTCTTTGTTCCTTTGAACTTTGTTGCTGTTTAACAGTGCAGGCCCTTTTAGACAGGATCACAGGATTGACAGGATATTTTCCATATCTCGTTGTTCATTTTAAATCATGTCCATCTCGTTATCCTGTCCAATTTCTGTGTGAATTACTGCGCTACTTTCAACTCCTAAACAAAGAAATGGGCCATGATTTCTTAGGATCTTATTTTGGCCCGAAAATCATCGCTCAGGGCAAGGTTGAGATTCATTCCCAGCTCTTTTTCAGACAGACCGAATGCAAGACCCATGAGCTGGGGAAGGTACAGGATGGAAATACGCAAATCCTCACCCCGGGCCTTTGAAACTGCATCCTGGTAAGCCTCAAGGTTCATCTGGCACATGGGACAGACCGTCACGATGCAGTCGGCGCCTTTGGCCGCCTTGAGGATACCCCCGGTAAGTTCCAGGGCCACATCCTTCTTTGTGGTCATCAGGGCCGCACCACAGCATTTGGCCCCGACCGCCCAGGGATGGATTTCTGCGCCCAAGGCTTTGATCACCGGTTCCATGGACTGAGGCTGCTCCGGGTCATCAAAGGCTGGGTAAGGACGAAGGCACTGACAACCGTAATAAGGGGCAACCTTCAGACCCGTGAGATCATGCTTCACCAGGCGTCTTATTTTAAGAGGGTCAAAATCTTTGGAGATGACATCCAAAAGGTGTCGAACCCTCGCCTTCCCCTTGTATTGCAGGTCTTCCTCCTTCAGGGCCTCATTGATTTTATCCAAAAGACCTTCCTCATCCTGAACCCTTTGGGCCACCCTCTTGAGATTCAAATAGCAGGCACTACAGGGGATCAGGAAATCGCCCTGAGCATCCATCCCCTCACCCAGGGCCAGGTTACGAGCCCCCAGGACCATTGAGAGGAGGGCACTTCTCGCCTCTGCTGCACTTGCGCCACAGCATGTCCAATCCTCTAAGTCCATCAATTCTGCGCCCAACGCCTGCATCGTCGCCCTGGTCGAGACATTGTATTCGAGAGCGGTGCCCTCCAGAGAGCACCCGGAATAGTAGATATACTTCATGGTTTCGCCTCCAGTTCTTCCACCTTGCGAAAGAGTCTATCAAATCGCCCCTCTCCAAAAAGCTTCGGTATCTCGACTGGGACTTTCCTTTTCTTTATGAGCTTCAGCCAAATCGATGCAAAACCCAGAGCGAATATGGGATTTTTCATGGAGAGAAAATACCGGTTCATGAACTCCATTTCCCTCATACGGCCATAGCGACGTACGGTGTCCATGAAGGTTCTATAGAAGTTGCTGCTCTGGCTGAAATCCTTGATGCCTTCGGCCACCGCCAGCCTCTTGAGGGCGTTTATGGTCTCCGTGAGGGGGAGTCCCCTCGGGCAGCGTAACGTACAATAGTAGCACGCGGAGCAGAGGTAGAAGGTCTTGATTGACAATACTTTGTC
>DATKYC010000310.1:0-2944 GCA_035528695.1 Acidobacteriota bacterium
CCGGGATGGGGCTGGAATCCGGTCATAGCGGTTGCACTGTTATCAAGGATCAGGAGAAGGATATCAGCGTTATTGAATTTGGCATTGACAAGGGCAGGAATTGCCGCATGGAAAAAGGTCGAGTCCCCGCACAGGGTCACCACAGGCTGATTAAACCCGAACTTTTCAAGTTTTCCATACCCGCATGCTAGGCCTAAACCAGACCCCATGGCGTGTACCGACTTTACCTGATTAAAGCCGGTGGGCCAGATTCCCATTGTATAGCAACCAATATCTCCAGAGACAAATCCGTCTCGACTATCCCAAGCCAGTGCAGTCTTGATGGCATAAAAAGACCCACGGTGAGGGCAGCCCGGGCAAAAACCGAATTCTCTGGGAGGAATCGGGTCTTTGAGCAGGCTTGAAACTTTATCCCTGTAAGCGGTCATCTCCCAGGGAATACGGAAAAGGTCCCCAAGAACACCAAGAAGCTGCGCCGGGGAAAGTTCGCCGGATAAGGCGATATGCCCCGAGGCCTTCCCAAAAAACTTTTTGACTCCTATCTTTGCGCCCAGATCAGCTGCGTATGACTTGACATGGTCCTCCAGGAATGGGTCCACATCCTCAGCAAAAAGGATCTGATCGCACGTCTTGAGATGCTTTTCCAATATCCCCTTGGGCAGCGGCCAGGTAGTCCCCAGCTTAAGGACACCAACCCGATCCCTTAGGTCAAGAATTTCGACCGCCTCCTCAACATAATTCCAGGCACACCCCGTAGAGATAACGAGTAACTCAGGCCTGTCCGGGCCGTCATAGCGGTTGAAAGGGGAGTCCTCAAATAGCTTTTGGGCCTCTTTCAGCTTTTCAATCCTGCGTTCATGCTTCTTTACTACCGGGAAGGTATGAAAAGGTACCTCGGGATTAAAATATGGCCTCACGTCGAATTGCGGAAGGTTGCCAATTTGTACGTTTGTACGTGTGTGGGAGAGCCTTGATACGCTCCTCACTATCACTATATTCTTGATTAGTTCAGAGAGCTCAAATGCCCACCGGGTCATTTGAAGTGCCTCTTGCGGCGTGGCAGGTTCGATCAATGGGATACCAGCCAGGCGGGCAAAGAGTCTCGCATCCTCCTCATTGGTACTGGAGATACCTCCTGGATCGTCACAGGTAACAAGGATTATTCCACCTTTTGTCCCCGACATTGTGAGGTTTGTGAGGAAATCAGAGGCAACATTTACACCGTTTTGTTTCATGCTTACGAGGGCACGGCATCCTGCAAAAGACGCGGCTGTAGCTGCCTCAAGGGCCACTTTTTCGTTCACGGACCACTCAACATAGATCGGAAGGTCCTGGCTGGCTCCAGCAAGTGTCTCAATTATCTCTGATGAAGGGTTCCCCGGATAACCTGCACAAAATTTCACACCGCCCTCCAGGGCCCCGCGCGCGATAGCCTCATTTCCCTGGAGCAATAGATCAACGCCGCCCGATTTTTGAGTAATCATTTTCATAGCTTACTCCGAACCATATCAGCAGTGGCCTTTTTGCCTCTCTCCCGCTTGTTGAGTGAGGCCTCCTTGAGGTGTTCAAAATTATCGTGAGGTAGACTGTCGGTCTCAAGCCAACCTTTCTCAACCGCCTCACTGAAAAGCTCGCCCCCTAACTGCGTTCTGACTACAACCGTATTCCACCCTTCAATTCCTTCCGCTGCCCCAATTGATATATCGGCCAGTTCCGCTGTCATATCCTGACAAAATAAACATCCCTCTTGGACCAATGGCCTTATTCTCGACAGGGGGAACTCCCTCCAGCCCTCTTCTCTTTGGACCTGAAATACTTCCGCTGGAGGAGGTGGAATATCAAACTTTTCGATAGATCCTTCCACCCCTTCCTTTGCCAAAAAAGTTTTCAACCTGCGGTAATCGACTGCCCACGTACAAAACAATCCTAGCTTGAGCGCTACGCGGTTACTCCTTTCTTCTCCATCCGGCACCATGAGCCTCATACGGGCGAGTGTCTCCATCTGACAAGGAACGCCCACAACACCTATTTTGGTTTCTCCAGCACTCATGGCGCTGTTGAGTGAAGAGAGACCTGCCGCTCCCGTGTACCTCGATCCTGCGCAGCTTAGGACCTCTGACTTGTTTACCGCATTACTCCCACCGGGTGAACGGGGGCCTCCTATGTCTGTCAGGACGGCCGACTTTATCCGCCCTTTCTCAATAGCGTAAATCACTAAGGCAGAGACCGTACCCCCATACTGGGCCTCTTTCCTGATTTCCTCCTTACTCGCCCTGGCGATCATAATATCCTGGTAGGGCCCTATTTCACTTGTATCACTGGGAGCAACATTTACTTTTTCAGGGGAGGTGCCCTCATAACCGGCGCGGGGACATAACTGAAGGCATCTCGAAGAATCCGCATTACACCGATCCATTACAACCACTTTCCCGTCGAAATAACCAAAATAGGGGCAAAGCCCTACGCAGGCCCCGCACCGGACGCAGATACCTCGATCTATTACTTTATCAATCAAACTTGCTTGCCCGTCTTGGATTTCAACTCCCATTTTTCACAAGACCTCGTCATTTTTGGATTAATATTGGTTTCTTTGTATCTTAGGCCTAATACGTAGGTCAAGATCAAAAAATGCTGGTGTTGGTTCACCTGCCGGATCTGGTCGATAAG
Organism: Acidobacteriota bacterium; assembly: GCA_035528695.1. Taxonomy (GTDB): domain Bacteria; phylum Desulfobacterota; class DSM-4660; order Desulfatiglandales; family Desulfatiglandaceae; genus DATKYC01. The sequence continues at coordinate 2,668 of DATKYC010000310.1, forward strand.
CCCTTATCCACCTGCTAAGCTTGTTTCTGGTAATTCATTGACTTTTCATCGTAGGTGGCTTAATTGGAAAAAGAAACCGGCACAGGAGAGTTCAAATGCTCGAAAAGATAATGCAGACCGCTGATTTCTTGGGCTCCCATTTGTTGGCACCACCCAAGATAGGGATGATCACGGGGACCGGCTTGGGATCCCTTACCCAGCGAATGGCAGTTAGCTTCAGGCTCCCGTACGAAGAGATACCCAACTTTCCGAGGTCCACCATTGAGGGTCACAAGGG
>DATKYC010000311.1:0-2494 GCA_035528695.1 Acidobacteriota bacterium
ATGGTGGACGCGAACGGAAGGGTTGGCCTGCCCTCGCAAGGGGCAAGGCTTGTCGCGGACTAATTTACGAGCAATGCACCATTTTCACTATGTAGATAACGAGCTTTTCTGTGAAGAGGTTCCGGTCTCAAAGGTTGCAAAGGAATTCGGAACCCCTCTCTACCTTTACTCCCATGCCACCTTGCGGCAACACTTCAGGGCCTTTGATGATGCCTTTAAAGGTATCGATCATCTGACCTGTTTTTCCATGAAGTCCAATTCAAATTTGGCTATCCTGAAACTCTTCGCCTTAGAGGGGGGAGGTGTCGATATCGTCTCTGGTGGCGAACTTTATCGGGCCCTGAAGGCAGGAGTAGACCCTGGAAAAATTGTCTATTCAGGGGTGGGCAAGAAGGTTGAAGATCTTGAGTATGCCCTCAAATCGGACATTCTTATATTCAATGCTGAGTCAGTTCAAGAGATTTCGAAGCTAAATGATGCAGCGAAAAGACTCGGAATGAAAGCGAGGATCGCTATCCGGGTTAACCCTGATGTGGACCCCAAGACCCATCCTTACATTTCCACGGGGCTAAGAGAAAACAAATTCGGAATTGATATTAGTGAAGCCCTAGAGAACTATACCGTGGCAGCCAGCATGGATAATTTGATGGTGTGTGGGGTCTCCTGCCATATCGGGAGCCAGTTGACAGAGGTAAGTCCCTTTGTGGACGCGCTAGGGAAACTGAAGCAAATGATCACGCAGTTAGGGGGAATAGGGATTCACATAGATTATCTTGATCTCGGAGGTGGACTGGGGATTACCTATGACAGAGAAGAACCTCCCCATCCCATAGAATATGCAAGGGCAATAAAAGACGAGATTTCGATGGCGGACCTGACCCTAATCCTTGAACCGGGGCGTGTGATTGTCGGTAATGCAGGAATCTTGGTGACTAAGGTTCTATACACCAAATCCACACGTGAAAAGACATTTTTTATTGTTGATGCAGGTATGAATGACTTGATACGGCCAAGTCTATATGATTCATACCATGGCATTCAACCAGTCAAGATGTCCGGGCGCAAAACGGTAAAAGCTGATATTGTGGGTCCCATATGTGAGTCCGGGGATTTCTTGGCAAAGGCAAGGGAAATTGAATCCCTTGAGCTTGGGGACTTGGTGGCGGTTATGAGTGCAGGTGCCTACGGTTTTAGCATGTCTTCCAATTACAATTCGAGGCCAAGGGCATGTGAGGTGATGGTCAAAGGAGAGCGCTCTTATACAATAAGGGCCAGGGAGACCTTAGAAGATCTGGTCAAAGGAGAGATAATCCCCGATTTCATGGTGGACGGTTAGAGGAGTATGGAGGCCATCGAATTCTGGAAGATGAGCGGAAGCGGGAACGATTTCATCTTGATTGACAACAGGAGCGGACAAATCAAGGATGAGGAGATGACTCATCTGGTTAAGAGGGCCTGCAGACGAAGGGAGTCTGTGGGCGCAGACGGGATGATTTTTGTCACCAAATCTGACCACTGCGATTTTAGAATGCGGTATTTCAATGCGGACGGTGGAGAGGTGGAAATGTGCGGCAACGGTGGGCGATGCGTCAGCCGTTTCGCATATTTAAAGGGAATTGCAGGACCCAAGATGACTTTAGAAACCCTGGCCGGACCTGTTTCCGCGGAGGTAAATGGGCGTATGGTAAAGCTTCTAATGCCTCGGCCAACAGGTATATCCAGGGATATTGATTTGGAGCGTCATACCGGCTGGAAAACCGTCGATTTTATCAATACGGGGGTTCCCCACGTGGTGGTGTGCGTTGAAGATCTTTCTAATTATCCGGTTTGCGAACACGGCAGGGACATTCGCTTTCACCCGCTATTTGCGCCAGAAGGAACTAACGCAAATTTTATGAGAGTGAGCGGTCCAGACCTGTTAGAGATCAGGACCTATGAGAGGGGTGTAGAGGATGAGACCCTTGCATGTGGAACCGGTGCTATTGCCTGTGCTCTGGTGGCCTCACTTCGAGCAGGGCTCAGCTCTCCAGCCAGAGTCAAAACCATGGGTGGGGAAACGTTAATCATTCATTTCCAGAGAAAGGACGATTCATTCGACCAGGTCTGGCTGGAAGGGAGCACCTCGATAATTTACCAGGCCCAGCTTCACGAAGAGGCCCTGTAAAGTCCGGGCTTTCTGGGGTCTGTTGGGTTAGGGTGAAGCCGTCAATATTGTGAATGGAGGGAATATCATGTTCAAAGGATCGATTGTTGCTATCGTGACCCCTTTTAGGGAAGGGAAAGTTGACGAGGAGGCATATCGTGAACTCATTGAATTTCAGATCCAAAACGGTACGAGTGCGATCGTGCCTTGCGGCACAACCGGAGAGTCCGCGACCTTAAACATGGGAGAACATAACCGGGTTATTGATATAGCGGTGCAAGCAGTAAACAGGAGGGTACCGGTTATTGCCGGAACCGGCGGCAATAGTACCAATGAGGCGATTGAACTCAC
>DATKYC010000312.1:0-3284 GCA_035528695.1 Acidobacteriota bacterium
GAGTTGTTGGGGACTGTCCGTGAGGTATTTGGCTACCCCTACGATCCGATGGGGATTATAGAATCTCCTTTCAATCGATGATCATAGCGTTTCTTGGAGGGCTCGAATTCTCCATCTTTCTGTTTGCGGGTTGCCGTATTATTAAGCAGTGCTAATTCGTTAGGAGCCTTAACCATGGTGAAGAGTAAAAGGAAAAAGATTAAGGTATTAGTGACAAAGGTTGGTCTTGATGGACATGACAGGGGTGCTAAGGTGGTGGCATCCCTGCTCAAGGAAGCTGGAATGGAGGTCATATATCTGGGTATGTATCAAATGCCCGAAAGTATTGTAAGCGCTGCCATAGATGAAGACGTGGATGTTATAGGGGTGAGTTATCTCTCTGGCGAACATCTCGTCTTTACACCCAAGATTGTTGGGGAGATTCAGAAGCACAACCTCGACGATGTACTATTGATTGCCGGCGGAACTTTCCCCTTAGAGGACATTCCCACTTTGGAAGGGATGGGAATTGATAAGGTATTTAGATCTGGTTCTCTTACCAATAGCATTGTTGAGTATATAAAACAAAATATTAAAAGATAGCACCATGAAGAAGAAAATTGACATAGATGAGACAGTGCGGAGACTATTGGATGGTGATCGGCGAGCGGCTGCCCGATTGATAACCCTGGTTGAAGATGAAATGGAAGAAGACCACGAGGTGATGAGGCGGATTTACCCCCACTCAGGACAGGCTATGATTCTAGGGATCACAGGTTCAGGGGGAGCGGGAAAGAGCACGCTCGTTAACCACCTAATTGGGGCATTTCGCGAACAAAAAAAGAGGGTAGGCGTTGTAGTGGTGGATCCGAGCAGTCCTTTCTCGGGTGGGGCCTTTTTGGGGGACCGTATCCGGCTGCAACGCCATGCCCAAGATGAAGGTGTCTATATTCGAAGTATGGCCTCCAGGGGCTATCTTGGGGGTTTGTCTCGTGCCACCTATGATGTAATTCGCATCATGGAGGCCATGGGGATGGAGGTTATCATTGTAGAGACCCTGGGGGCAGGTCAGGACGAGATTGACGTGATCCACATCGCCCATACCTGTGTGTTGGTAGTTACCCCTGGTATGGGTGACGATATTCAGGCTATGAAAGCAGGTCTCATGGAGATTGCGGATATCATCGTGGTCAATAAGGCAGACTTGGACGGGGCGGAAACCTGCCTCCGGCATTTGCAAGGCTCCTTATCTGCTGGCTCTTTTGAAGAAGGGGGATGGGTTCCGCGGGTGATACCAACAGTGTCGGTAGCGAACAAGCCGGAGGACATCCGGGGCATCGATAAACTGACAGCTGCAATAGCAGCACACCAGGAATATTTGCATACAAGCAAGGCTATTAACAATGTGAAATACGAGAGGATAGAACAGGAGCTAGGGCTCGTCTTCAAAGATGAGCTGCAAAAGGTTATCTTCAAAGGGCTGAAAGGGACAGGTAAAAAGAAGGAGTATATTGACAGCATCATTAAGGGGGAAAATGATCCCTATTCAGTGGTTGAAGAGGTCTTAGCCACATATTTGGTTCGAAAAAAGTGATAGGAAGTTGAACTGTCTGTAATCACAAGCCCTCTCAGCGGTGTTTGTTTCTCCTCATTTTTCTGGCTTCTTCTTTCCAGCTCTTTCGCTTTTTTCCCTTGGCCCTACGGTAAGGATCCGGGTCCCTGAAGATATCCAGGACAAAACTCCCAGGTGTAAAGTCTGGCGGTCGTGGAGCACCTTTTTCCTTTTGTACTCCTTTTTCTCTTAGGGCCTCGATAGCCTCTTTGGACACAGGGGGACCTGAGATACATCTGGCGGGAATGTGAGGGCTCAAGAAAAGAGTGCCAAAGCTGTAGAATGGCCCACCTTCGATCTTTGTCGTGCCTGCCGTAACCTCAAGCAATACGGGCTCTTGATCGCGCCGCCTTCCAATCCGAAGGACCATGTCTCGATCGGGGGAGAGGACCACATATCTGCCCTCGGCCGGTCTTAGCCCCTTTTCCATAACCACAGGATGGGCCCTTTTCCTTACCGCAGTAAAGAGGATCTTAGGTAGCGGAACTGTGGGCTCTTGCAAATTCATTGTCCACTTTCTTTCCAAGACCCTGATCCGAGTCTCCTCGTCCTGGAACAGCGCTCTGTCTTTTGCTGCGAGCACTTCATTTATATGGGATCGCGACACATAACCCCAGTCCGGCTCTTCATGAATCGCCTGGATGAGTTCCTTGTAAGTAACAAAACCTTCACTGTCCGGTACAAGGCCGAATTCATCCGGCCTATGGCCAAGCACATAAACCAGAAGCCGGCTCAAACTCTCTATCTTGATTTGATGGTTACGCCTACCCAGAATGGCGCTCCTTTTGATGAAGTTCCACCTTTGTCAGTTGTTCGATCACAAAATCCCGGATGCTTTTTGGCGGGGGTAGTGTGATCTTCATCTCTCCTTTTGACCCAATGCATTCGCCACATTGATTGCCTCGATTTTTTCGTCGTTGAATGTATCGATGAGGCTCACCCTTTTTACCCGAGGTTCGATAATTTCGTGGAAGGCCTTAGTGGCTTCAACAGTGTCGCCTATGATAAGGACCAGTGTATGGAGCATGGTACCCACCGGCTCCATGCCCAGCAGTCTTGCCCCCAGACCTGCTGAGCGCTGGCTGTGTGGAGCAAGGTTGACCTCCCATGAGGAATCTCATCCGGTAAATCTTCAAATGCCTGGCCCATCTTTGGAGAAAATGCGCAAAGATACGTCGCTGGAACTTTTTCCCTTACGTGAACGAGTACACTATGGCGCTAAAGTGATCAGTTAAAACTAATTGAAATTAAAAGGATTATATTGAAAAGGTCAAGAAGGGTCAATCCTTTTCCCCTCCCTTATTGACAAGAAAAAAACTGTGATTATTTTCATATCAAAATGATGGGAAATAAGAAAGAAAAGTAATCTTACAGAGATTAGATACAAATAGAGTTCAAAGGAAAAGGGGTGTCCGTAGTGAGTTGTGAAATTTGTTTCGGTTAGGAGCTCACTCGGGCCCTTCTTGGCGCACAGGAGGGACTTCCACATCAATTGGCAGTTGTGTGAGACAATCAAAAAAAATTGATTCTTGTAAACTCTTCCTTTTCCTTGAGTTGCGCATAAACGGCATACGCGCAGGATATATCCTGGATTGCAAGGCCAGTTGAATCGAAAACTGTAATCTCCTGATCTGATATTCTTCCATCTTTCTTCCCGGCAACAATTTCTCCAAGTTCCCCATAAATATGCTTT
>DATKYC010000313.1:0-4160 GCA_035528695.1 Acidobacteriota bacterium
GGACCTAAACAGGTAGTCATCACGCTTGGGGCAAAAGGAAGCATAGGTCTCGATAGACAAGAAATAGTACGGCAGGAAGCCTTTAAGGTCAAGGCGGTGGATACGACCGGTGCCGGAGATGTTTACCATGGGGCTTACATCTATGGGATTCTTCAGGGGTGGGAGCTGCGCGAGTGCATGCGCTTTGCCTCTGCCGCTGCAGCCTTGAAGTGCAAGGAAATGGGTGCCCAAAGCGGAGTACCCGATCTTGAGGCAATCCGCAGTTACATGGCTTCCTTGGGATGATTCCTCCCGGTCTCCTATGTTATGGGAAATCGCCAGACTGCCATCTTATCTTTCAAAAAGGCAGCAATCTTGACTTCATTTCTTTATATCCTATTTCCATCAATGGTTTTAGGTTAATAATGTCTGCGGTGTTATACTTAATCAGTTTGTGTAGCGCTGAATCGTCACCCCACTGGTAGGCCCTCCATAGCGTGACCGCATCATAGCCATCCATGCCATCAATTTCAGGGTCCCGGTTAATGCCGAGCACCTTCTCAATTTTTTTTAGCCCCCGGGTGTAGCCCAGTCTTTTTAGCAAGAAACGGAGATCGATGTGTGCAGGCGGCAGTGTTATATTCGGGAACCCCCGACGAATATAGGGGAGATCAAAGCTGGTACCGCTAAAGGTAATCGCCAGATCATAATGAGCGATTGCAATTTCGAATTCCTCCAGATTAATTCCATTGACGAAGGTCTGGACGCTATGGCCATCATAGAGCCCAATTACGGTGATCTCATCAATCCCCCGGTAACCACCGCTCGTTTCAATATCTAAATAGACCGCCCTTCCCTGGAACCCCTCGAACACGCGCCACATTTCTCCTGAGGACAAGCGGTCCCGGAAGAAACGTATGTCTTCACGGTATAGGATAGAGGTTTCCAGTTCCCGCCGCACCATTTCATCCCGAGCTGCAGAAAAAAACACTTGTCCATGATTCAGAAAGTGTTGCCAGGTATGAATGCCCCGCTTCCAGAGCCTCTTCTCAGTTTTTTCGCCGATTCCTTGGATATGGATAAAGGTGTGCGCTAGCAAGGCTACCTCAACCTTAAGGCCTGATAAAGGGCATTGAATCTAACGTTTCAGAAGCTGTAAACTTCAATTTTTGTATTAATTTAGGTCTTTGAAAATAGCAACCCGCGTTCGTCGGTTCATGGTTCCATTTCCTCCGTTCCAAGTCTCACGGCCTGGTCATTTCATGAAGTTACCCAACGGGTGATGCCTCCCCCCTCCCTTTTCCCCTCGCATTCGCTCGGGGCCAGGGGGTCCCCCATTGCGTAACTTCTTGAAATGACGAAGGCCTCCCGCCGGTCACTCCGGAAAAGGACCCATGAACCCACTCTGTAAAATTGAAAAGAGCTAAAGTGTTACCAATTTTTTGAAGACGATTTTATACCCCGATACCTCTTTGCAAGTATGCCGTAAACAAATAAATTAATAGCCACGAAAAAAATCTCGCCTATTCTAATGGTTTTTTCGGGCAGGTCTGGATAGATGATCATCTCCAAATAATGGGACATGAAAGAGCCACCGTAGCCCAGCGTGTGCCCCCCGGATTCACGTAGGAAGTTCTCCAGGTAGGTCAAAGGGCAGTACATTCCGAGCAGGTTAATGAAAAGTGAAAACACAAGTCCACCCAAGTGCAGCCACGCCCACCTTGACCTCTTCAAAGCAAATATGATTCCAAATACAAGAAAAATTATCCAGAAGAGATGCAATAGAACCGTCAAATCCGCAAGGACACTAAATGCCGCCACAGCTCTAACCTCTGATACTGGAAATGCAAGGGGGGTAAAGGGAAGCGGGGGAGGTGTGGAAGCCATGGGTAAAGTTAATGAATGGGAAAAGACTTGGGCCGCAGCCAGCTTTCATGTGGAGTGAAGCAATTGTTTTACATAGCCCAGGCACTTTCTTATCTCCTCTGGCTGGAGCTCCAGGGTTATCGTTCCATGATACCTGATTGAATGCAGGTCCCGAAATATCTTTTCAAAATCAATGGTTCCATCCCCCACCGGGAGGTGAAGATCATCATCTGGTGAATTCCCCCCGAGATTGTCATGGAGGTGTATATGTTTTATCTTTTCAGGGTGTCTGAGTATGAATCCCAAGCTGGTATTTTCCCCTGAGAGTAGCTCTGCATGGCCCAGGTCCAGGGTGAGATTTAGAAGTGGTAAGGTCTCGAATATACCGGCCAAATGGGTGGCGCTTTCACTGAGGTTCTCAAGACATACGGTAATGCCCAGGTCACATGCCCTCTCAATAATCCTTTTAAGCAATCCGGTCTTATAGTCAATCGAATCCTGGCGCACAAATCGCGGATCGAGCCAGAGGTGAAGGGTTAAAAGTTTCATGCCCAACTCAGGCATGATGGAAAGGACCTTGATCACCTTTGGCAGGTAAGAGATTTCCAGCTCCTCCGTATTGTTGGGTTCGCCTTCCTGAGGACCATGGCACAGATAGTACATTTGCAGCTGTTCCCTTAAAGCCTGATAACGGCCTTTAAAGGGAGCGAATTTTTCTGGAACAGTAATCGGGATCTCCGCAAACTGGAGTCCCAGCTCATGAAAAGTAACTACGTCTTCAGGCCTTCGAGCCGTGCCACCTAAATGAATTCTGTCTCTTTTCATCCCGCTATTACTCAATACCTGAACATCCCATTTTCATAGATCACCGATCTCTCGCCACTATACAAGTGCGCTGTCACAGTCTTCTTCTCCGTGTTAACCAGATCCCAATGGAGCGCTGAATCGTTAAATCCAAGTTTCCTTTTTCTCTCATTGGTGAGTTCGGCTGGATCCCCATCATATGTATCTGAGTAAGAAGAACCCATCGCCAAATGGCAATTTCCGTAAGGTCCGCCGTAGTTTTCGTCATAGAGGGTGTTGGCCATGAACCTGCTTATCCTGGAAAAACGTTTGTCGGTTAGGGAAAATTCCCCCACCCTGCAAGCCCCCTTATCCATGGAGAGCTGTTTCTTTACAAAATCCTCCCCCTTTAGGGCAACTATACCCACAGCAGATCCCTTCATGAAGGTCAGGCTTACCCCTCTTACATAATTCCCGCTCCGAAAGGAGGGCTGATCGGCGTAATAGGTTCCCTCAGTTCCTCGCCAGTCTGGAGAAAGAAAGACCTCAAAACTAGGGATATTATGGCCCGAGATGCCAATCCACCTTCTCTGCTTCCCGGGTTTTACTTTTACGTCTATGTTTTTTGATTCAATATGGTAAAATTTTACCTCCATGCTGTTCAGCCATTTCTTAATGCCCATTGCATCCTGGTAGATAGTTTTCCACGCGCTCACCGGGTCGGCCCTGTCGAGGTAGCACGCCTTGATGACCTGACCGGTATAATCTTTTGAGGAAAGCCTTGCCTGCCTGGCCAATTCCGTGGTGGGCAGAGTACAAAGCGTCCAACCGTATTCCCCCGAATCCTCCCTTTTCCGCAAGATATCTCTCAAGTTTTTTCTTGCCACGGCTGCTTTTCCGATCCTTCTTGAATCAATATCACTGAGATGGGTCAGCGACTCCGGGGCGTGAAGATAGATGCTGCCATTTAGCCTCTCACAGAGTTCTTTTTCACCCGGCCCTAAGAAGATAAGCTGCTTATCGTCTGCCCTCCCGTAAAAATTGTGTTCCATAGTGGGGGTAGGATCCATTCGCAATATCGGATTCATTCCCATTTCTAAAAGCTTATCCTGAATGATCTCAGCCAAATTTATCGCTGGCATATCGAATCGTACCAATATAATCTCATGTTTCCTGAAACCTGCCCTTCTTGCTGTTTTCAATCCCCACAACAGGACATCCGAGTATTTATCAAGCTGTCTTTTGGTTAGCATAACTGCGCTCCTATAGTGTCTTAATTGTTATCAAGCCCGGATTGCCTATCCACATTCGCACCCCGAAACTCCCCGCAGTCCAGGGGCTTTAGCTTGAGAGGGAACCTGAACCATCGCGTGCCTGAGTTCTTTCCGCGAGATCTGCGAGCGAACTCTGCCATTAATAAAAAACCCGAGACCCACAATACAGTCCTCACCCAGGCTCAGGATCACATAGCCTTTTCCCATATCCAGATCTACATGAAGTGCTTCTCCTGCCAGGAGCCTGATTAGCTGACA
>DATKYC010000314.1:0-2199 GCA_035528695.1 Acidobacteriota bacterium
ATGAGTGGAAAAGTCGGCAATAATTGACTTGATACAGGTCTCGCGAATGGCGAATTTGCCTTTAAATCTCAATAGCGTATCAAGGTCATAATTTCCGTCCATGATGACCTCGACAAACCCATCGTTCCCTTCTATCATGCCGGCTGGACCAGTGAAACCCTTCTGGGCAAACATGGCCGCCAAAATTCCTGCATAGGACATCATGGGGAACCGTATGTTCTTGGTCATCGTATACTCTTCTGCCGGTGTATCAAGAATCCCAAACACGGCATGACAGGAACCAGATATACCCACCGCGTTTTGCATCTGATCCTCAGTAAGCCCCATGATTTTACCGGCTACGAGAGGCATTATGAATGCACCCCTGGTATCACCATTCCACCCCCTCTTCTCCATTCCTGCACCAATGATACCTTCCAGGAAGGCGAGCGATAGATCGTAGCCCAAATTAATGGCCGTTATAGTGTCCCTGCCTGAGAGATGCTGCCGTTCACCCAGTGCTAGTATTGGAGGGATAACCTCACTAGGATGGTAACCACTTCTATAGGTCTCGCCCTGGATTATAAAGGCGGTATCGTTGTAATCGAGGTAGCGCACCATGGCGCCATTAGCCAGTGCAGCATTTAGGCAGGATGTTCTCAGGCCGCTGCCAAAAACCGTTGCTTCTTCAGGATGGCCGAACTCCTTAACGACTTCCTGAATCACCCGGCTTGCCTCACTCGCATACCCACCTATGGCACAGCCAAGTGTGTCAAGCACAAGGCGCTCTGTCTGGTGTATCACATCGGATGGTAGGTCTTCAAAGATCAAACTGTTTGCACTCCTGGCAAGCTCTCGCGCTACACTCACTATGTAACACCTCCTCAATTCGCTTTTGAACGGCTAGGTTGGATGTACAACTCTCCGTGCCTCAATTATCAGGCAAATCTTTCCCCACACTAAACTGGCCCCCATCCCGCAAAATTCTTTGATCTCTTTCGCTTTAAATTAACAGTATAGAAGTACTTATCGGCTCGATACAAAACCGATACATACTCAACAGGTTTGTGATTCACATCAAAAACCGTCCTTTCCCCCTTGAGCAGTGGATCGCCCACTCGTATTCCCAAGAGAGGCGCCACATGGGTGTCAGCAATCGTTGCCTCGATTGACTGAACTGCCTCGGTCGCCTTTATACCCATATCGTCCTCGAGAATCATCAACAGTGGCTTGGCAATGAGGTCATCCGTTTTGATCTTTTTGCCGATGTCAGGAGGTAAATAGTTTAAGACATAAGAAAAGGGACTCCCCTCCACCAACCTAATCTTCTCAATCCGAAAAAGCTGGGTTCCCACCTCGAGTTCCAAATGCTCCCGAATGTTCTGCGGCCCCTCTAGCATAGAGATGTTTAGGATTTTTGACTTAGTACGTATCCCCATCGAAATTAAGTCTTCGATAAAACCGGTGAATTTGGGAGATTCAAGGTACGTGTGTTTCTTGGAAACAAAAGTTCCCTTGCCTCTCTTTCGTACAATAAGACCATCACTTTCCAAGGAGGAAAAGGCCTGACGAACCGTAATTCGGCTCAAATTATACTCCTTGGCCAAAGCCTCCTCGCTTGGAAAGAGGTCTCCTCGGGCCAACTCGCCTGAGACGATCCTCTTTCTTAAGATCGTCTCGAGTTGGTAATAGAGCGGTATTGCCTGGTTCTTAAGCATTTTTGATTTCAATATTCTTCATAATGAAGCTTCAAGGGTCGTTTTATAAACTCACCATAACCAGGCTGCCCAATGACTTTACCCTTTTCAAAAATCACCTTTCCCCTCAGGATCGAGTATTCCGGCCAGCCTTTTAACTTCATCCCTTCTTCAGGGCTAAAGTCCTGTGCTGTTTGCAAAATGTCGAGCGTCACCTCTTTTTCATGGTTTATGTCAACAATAGCAAAATCCGCGTCACTACCCACCATGATTGCGCCTTTTTTGGGATACAGATTGTGATAACGTGCCGGATTGGCCGCGCTAAGTTCAGCTATTATATGAAGGGGCAGACCACGCTTATGATACCCTTCGGTAATCAAAACGGGAAACATCAATGAGGTACCGCCAAACCCAGGTAGGGATGTCCATAGATCTCCCTTCTTGATCTCTTTTGTGGCGCATGAATGATCGCTCACAACAGTTTTAATGCTACCATCCAGCACACATTTCCATAGGTATTCAA
>DATKYC010000315.1:0-5133 GCA_035528695.1 Acidobacteriota bacterium
CTTTCCTTATCACGCGATTCTTTTTTCAGAATACGCCGGTGATCATGGTTTTCGGGTTGGCGATTGCAATGTTGGGGCTTGCCTATTTGCTTGAACATCTTAGGAAGCGGGATAAGGGAGGATGACCCGGAGACCGACAGGTATGCCCGTTCGTTCCCATTTTGTTAGGCCCTGAAGTGGGACAAGTCATATAATTTTTGGCTTAGCCTTGAGAGTTTCTCCCAGGCCTCGGGGCCGGCTTCCTCATGCTTCTCATGGCTCAACAAAATGTTCTTACTGATAAAGTCAATGGCATTCTTGAAGTTGACTTGTGAGACGGCCTCGATGTGATCTATGAGGCCCATTTTATGAAACCGTACTCCACGGTTATTCATATTCTTCAAGAGGTCGCTGCTCTTTGGATGTTTTGTTTTCAGATGAATGAATGATCTTGTCGCAATCCAGTAAGATTCCAGGAAGGTCTTGGCCAGTGCTGCAAAGATTGGCAATCTATCGTAGCCAAGTCTGGTAAGTCTGTATCCGCCGTTGGCGTTGGTTCGTGTGATGAAGGCGGAATCTAGAAAATAGGAGGTGATTCCATCTACTTTTTCTTGAATGTCTTTCTCCTCATCATAGACGAACTCATTCTTCAAGATATTTTTCAGCAAGCTATAGTCGGCCGTGATTTCTTCCCTGCTCGTTACTTCCTCTGTTCCTGTCAACATTGAGACAGCCACAAACGCGTGGGAGATAAAGTAATGGATGATACTGTTTTTATAATATTCCAGTTCCCCCTTCTTGTCCTCGTCAACGTAGTAGAAGGTTTCCTCCTCATCCACTTCCTGAAGGACGTTGACCACCTTTCTGCTGATCAGGAGCGATAAGGTCTCATCACGCGTCTTTTCGAAGTTCTTGAGGGTAGTAGCTGTAAGGATATGATATCTTTCAAGGAAACCCAAAAGGAGTTCGGCTGTGGCAGTCAGTTCAGGAAGAGAAAAACCGCGACGATGCTTAGTGAGAATCGCCGACGCGATAACGGCCAAGGGGGTTACGAGGGTGACTTTGTTAATAGACTGGATAATATGGAATCCAAGATGTCGGTGTGTTTTTCCTTCCACATACCCTTCTTGGGTGAGGTATTCCTTGAGTGATATGGGGTGCCCAAATCTGATGTAGGCTTTTCCATATCTTGTTTTCAAAAAATGCCTGGCTTTCAATATCTGTACGAGGCTTTCCTTCTTCTTTTCACCACCCCACAGTTCCTTGAGGTGGGACTTTTCCTCCAATATACGATCATAACTGATAGAGGCAGGGACAAACACAAGATCATCACAATAGCCCTCTTTATAAGCATGGAGCAAGATAGAGAGGAATCCGATCTTGGGCAGAGTCAATTTGCCGCTTCTGCTTCGACCCCCTTCAATAAAGAATTCTAGAGGATGTCCCTCTTCGAGCAGTGCCTTAATGTACCGGGTAAATACTGCTGGATAAAGCTGGGGGCCTTTGAAAGTTCTCCGGATAAAAAAGGCCCCCGATTTTCTAAACACATGCCCCATGGGCCAGAAGGCCATATTCTTACCTGCGGCAACTCTCGGAATATGCATGTGGTGCTGAAGAAGGACATAATTGAGGACCAGGTAGTCGATGTGACTCTTGTGCGAGGGCACGTACACCAAAGGGCCCCTTCTGGCCCATTCCCTCAAAAGAGCTAACTCTGCGATGTCTATGTCAATGCCCTTAAAGATTTTTTTCCAGAACCACGTCAAGGCCATTTCAAAAAACTGTACATAGGCAATATTGTAATCTGCGGCGATTTCGTCAAAGTATTCGCCAGCCTTTTTCCTTAACTGTTTTAGTTGTTTGATATTTCCGGAAGCCGCATGTTCGATGGTCCTGATTATTTCAGCATCCTTGAGGACCTTTTCCTTGAACTGCTGCCTCGATTTCATCACCGGCCCCAGAATCACCCTCTTTTGCCTATCAATGCTGTCAATGAGCATGTGCCTGATTTCTACGGCCATCTCTTCCATGGGCCGTGTGTCAGATTGGCCCTCAATATAGGCCTTCAAGTTCAAAGGCCTGCCGAAGTCGATAAAGGCCTGCCGATTATGTCTAAAAAAGAGGCCGATCTTTCGGATAAACCCGGGCTTTTCCTTAAATCCAAAGAATATGTCGAAGAGATTCGAGTAGTCCTTTTCAGGTGTCTTCTTGTAAAGGACGAGCTGTGGAACAATATAGATAGGTCTTTCCATACCCTTCTGGGTTTCGAGGAGAAAGTGTAAATTATCTTTTTCCGCATAGATAAAATGTCTCGTAAATCCCTTTGGGTCCACCAGGCAGAGAAGGGATGTGGTTCCTTTCTGAATAGCCTCCTTGAAGAACCCGGTCTTAAAGGGGCTGGGAAGGGCGCCCCGTTTTATGAAATAGGCAATGTGAAACTTCAATACCCTCAGAAATTGGGAGAGAGGTAAAAGCATTGAAATGTTCATGTCAAAGGCTATTTTGGGGTAGGGGAGACGGCTTCTACGAAAACGGTAGTGGTAAAGTAGATAGTCCAGATGACCCCGGTATTTTATGGCATAGACGACAGTGCCCTGCCGATGCATCCGCTTAAGCTCCTCGGCCATATTCTCATCGAAATGGACGCGTTTAAAGAGGGTGTAAAGCAGCCAACCAAGAAAAAAACCCGGCTTATGATCAAGGACGTATGGGTAGAAAGATTTCTTACGAAGATTGTTCAAAATTGCTCGTCTCCAGTACTGACCTCAAGAGTTCCACTACAACTTTCTGCATGGACACAGTATATGCTGAGGAGTACACAAAATAGTTGACGTTTTTTACACCCCATCCCAACCTCCCAAAAAACTTTATGTTAAATGAATATATCTTAATAACCTTAGTTATCGGAGAAATCAATCCCACATCCCAAGAACTTCAGCATTTTGGCCCTTACGTAATGAATAATCATGATAAGCGGGGCCGCATTGAAAAGATAGAAGTACATCGTAGTGTTGACAAAAGTAATTGCATGTTTAAGAATAAAAATGTAATGAGTGGTGGACATAATATCTTCCGGGAGGTGGGGAGGCGCTTATGTATAGACCGATGGTAGTATCCGGGTTGACCGTTGACCCCTTAACGCACAGCCCCATCGTGATCCTCAAGGAGGTCGACGGTGACAAGACTTTGCCCATCTGGATCGGGTTGTTGGAGGCTACCGCGATAGCGAGCGAATTGGAAGGTATCAAGTTTTCGAGGCCTATGACCCATGATCTGTTCAATAATATGATGAAATTGGCGGACATCAAGATCCTGAGGATTGAGGTATGTGATCTTAAGGATAACACCTATTATGCACTGATTCATTTCAAACATGGGGAAAAAGAGGTTTCATTAGATGCCAGACCAAGCGATGCCCTTGCCCTATCCCTGAGGGTTAAAGCGCCAATATTTGTGGCAGACGAGGTGATCAGCAAATCCAGCCAGATAGACCTGAAAGCGGAGCCGCAAGACAAGTCTGAAAAGGGAAAGAAGTGGCAGGAGATCCTGGAGAGCCTCAATCCTGAGGATTTCGGAAAGTACAAGATGTAGTGATGGCGTTGGTCTTTAGGCTGTCAGTAGTTGCCGACCACTGATTGCGGGCAACTGACCGTGAACAACATATGATCGATCTACATACCCATTCCCTCTTTAGCGACGGTGAACTTATCCCCTCAGAGCTTGTCAGGCGCGCAGAAGCGATTGGGTATCGCGCGGTGGCCCTGACAGACCACGCTGATTCTTCCAACCTGGATTTTATCATCCCAAGGATCGTAAAGGTCGCGGAAGCGCTAAACCGTACACAAACGGTGAAAGTCGTGCCTGGGGTTGAGTTGACCCATGTCCCTCCTGCCCTCATTGGCTCATTGGTGCTGAAGGCGAGGGAACTGGGAGCGGCACTGGTGATAGTACACGGCGAAACCGTCGTGGAACCTGTGGCACAGGGAACCAATAGGGCGGGGCTTGAAGCAGGTGTGGACATCTTGGCCCACCCAGGATTGATCACCCCTGACGAAGTGGCGCTCGCGGCTAAGAAGGAGATATTCCTGGAGATATCAGGCAGGAGAGGCCACAGCTTTACGAACGGACATGTAGCCAAACTTGCCCTTGAGGGGGGTGCAAGGCTGGTGCTAAACTCTGATGCCCATGCCCCAGATGATCTCATGACCCGGGAACTTGCTAACAAGGTTGTTGAGGGAGCTGGTTTGCCCAAGAGTTCCCTGGAGGGTCTTCTCTCCAATTCAGAGCTTCTGCTCAAGAGAATTGGCTACGCCTTATAGCCAACCCCTAAATCCTTCCTTGTCCTATCCTTTCTCGCAATATAGTATAAATCAGTCAGCTCACCACAGAGTACTTACAACTAACTAACAGTCACATGAAAGCAATGCCCGGGAAATACCTTTTTAACCTCATTGGAATCAGTATAGTGATTTTGTGGCTGTTTCTAGTTGGCATGCTAATCAAGAAAACCTCCTTTAATAATAGCGTAAAACAGGTTGATTTTGTTGCAGAAAAAATACCAGAGATGAGATCTCATCAACGTGACTGGATGGAGGTCTATCTTAAGGGCAGAAAGGTAGGGTATTCTGTGAGTCAGGTGAGCCCCTTGGGAGATAATTATCTAATCCAGGATGAGATTTTTCTGCGACTGAACTTGATGGGTCAGGCCACCGGAATGCGCGCGGTTACCCGGTCCATTGTGGACCATGCGTTTTCCTTGAAAAGTTTCAGATTCACGATGATCTCCGGTGTCGTCACATTTCAGGCCTCAGGGAAGGTGGAGGGTGATGAAATGCTTTTGGAAATAGGGGAGGGGAATGCGCGCAGGAGTAAGCGGATCAAGCTATCGGGGCCGCCGGTGACCGGTTCGGGCATGACGCAGATCTTCAGGGGGCAACCCATCGAAGTGGGACGCTCTTTCATGTTTCCTTTTTTTGATCCCTCAACCGCTTCCCAAAAAGCCATAGCTATCAAAGTGGTGGCAAAAGAGACGATCGTTATTGCTGGGATAAAATACGATACCTTTCGTTTGGAAACAGCAATGTGGGGACAGCCCATGACCTTTTGGCTTGATGAAAATGGGATCGTATTGAAGGAAGAGGGTTTTATGGGGCT
>DATKYC010000316.1:0-3633 GCA_035528695.1 Acidobacteriota bacterium
ATCCATTGCGTCCCTGGCATTTCCAATCAGGTTAAGGAAGACCTCTTCGAGCTGGTTGGAATCGCCCAGAACCTTTGGTAGGCCTTCAGACAGCCTCTGCACGACGGAAATATTATGGTTGAGGAGTTGCTGTTCGGTGATCATCAGGGCATTCTTTATGGGTTCATTTATGTCAAGCTCCTGAAACTCTGGCCCAGTCTGCCTGGAGAACTCTCTGAGGTGTTCAACAATTTTCTGGATTCGATTGTTGCACTTGCGAATAAGTTCCAAGCGTTCACGGTCTGGGCAGTCTCTATGGATGTTCTTTAGAATTACGTACAGGACCGTTTGTGAGGCCATCAGGGGGTTGTTTAATTCGTGGGCAACGCCAGCGACGAGCTCCCCGAGGGCCCTCATCTTGGATGCTTCAACAAGACGCACCTGAGCTTTCTTGAGCTCGGCCTCCAACCGCTTATGTTCGGTAATGTCTTTGAAGATTCCCGCGGTACCAATCAGCTGGCCATCTTCATTCAGGACTAGAAAGAGTGAGGAGAGGATTGTTCGAATCTCTCCTTCTTTCGTTTTCACCTCCAGCTCGTAATTTTCAGTTCTTTTGACTTCTCGCAGAAGACTCATGATATTTCTGGCATTCTGAATGCCTCCGACATAAAATCGAGAAATATGTTCTCCTAAAACCTCATCTCTTCGGAATTTAAGCATCTCCTCCATGGCGCGGTTTAGGTAGGTGATCTTTCCCTTCAGATCAGTGGTTACAATTCCGTCAACGGAACTCTCCGTTATATTCTCAAGGAATTCCTTGGTCTCCCAGAGCTCTCTTTCAAGGGTTTTTCTCCGCGTGAGATCAGTAATAATCTCCATAAAGCCCGTCATCTTGCCCGAGGGATCCCTAATGGCCGTGATAGTAGTATGGGCAGGAAAACGATCACCGTTTTTCCTGACCCGATCCATTTCCAGTTCGTAGACCCCTTCGGTACTTGTCCGCCTTGACATTTCTTCCGGAATTCGTTTCCTGTGGTCCTCAGGTAGGATGGTTATGCGGATATTCTTCTTATGGAGAACCTCCTCCTTTTTCCATCCAAAGATTTTTTCCGCCCCCTTATTAAATTCAGTTATCTTCCCGTAAAAGTCGAGGGCTACGATTGCGTATTCGGTGGCGCTATCGAGGATGCTGTTTAGGAATCGGGAGAGGCTACGATATTCCTCTCTTGATTCCATAAGCTCCTGGGTTCTCGCCTCCACAATCTTTTCCAAATCTGAAGTGTGGTGCTGGATTTGACTTATCAAGCGGTTGAAGGATCTTCCTAGAATGCCTATCTCATCCGTACTGGTTGCCAAGACCCTTTGAGAAAGATCACCACCTACCATATTGGTAGTTACCTCCGTGAGTTCTTGAATTGGCCTCGTCAGCACCCTCGAGAGGGTGATAATCAAGACAAAGACCAGGGCGAGGCTCGCAATGACCAAAATTATGATGAATCGCTCGGCCTCATAAAGGGACTGATAGATCTCCTCCTCATAAGTGCCGGCCGCAATAATCCACTCCCATGGTTCGAAGTATGTGTATTTAGTGATCTTCTGCCTCGATTTTTTTTCCCCTAGCTCAGGGTTTGCCCATGGATAACGGATGGTGCCCACTTGACCTTCACCGCGCGCTACGGCATCAGCAATCATGGCGCGGATATATTGGAAACCTGACGAATCTTGTGAATCAAGGATGTTCTTTCCTTCCTTAACCGGGTGAGCCTTTAAAATGCCTCTACTATCTATGATGTACACATAACCCGTATCTCCGACCTTGATTTGCTTTGTCGCGTCCTTAATAGAATAGGCGCTTTGCTCTTTGACGCCCACACAGAGGGCCCCAATCACGGCTCCGTTACGTCCCTTAAGGGGTTCATAGGCTGTAATATGCCACTCATTGACCTCATAGGTCCGTCCTCTAAAAGGGCGCCCAGCCAAAATTGTCTGCGCCGCAGGAGTTTCCGAGGAGATAAATGTCCCCAGCGCCCTTTTGTTCCCCTTACCTACGAGATTTGTAGAAATACGAAGTAGGCGATCTCCCTCAATTCTTTGGAAAATGGTGCATGTGCCACCCAAAAGCTTCTGAACCTCATCGACAAAATAAGTGTCTCGACTCAGGGTGATATTTCCAGCCTTCCAAAGAGGTAAATCAAGCTGGTATTGTTCATTGGTAAACTGGTCAATGGCTTCAAAGTGGATTTTTTCCTCTGGCACGATTTGGATTTCATGGCCGTGGCGATAAAGGAGTTCAAGGGCCACGTTAAGGTCGGAGATCACCTTCGTCTGGACAATCTCCTGCTGGACCTTACACATGAAATAGATGTTCCTGACGAGATGCTCCAAATCTTCCTCAGATGAACTTCTAAGAGCCTTACCAAAACGATTCATCGAGAGGTACGCAACGCAAGAAAGGGGAACCAGGAGCAAAAGGAGGGCCACACTAATGAGCTTTGTGCGGATTCTCCAATTGCGAAAGGGAGTTATGATCATATCGATTTTCCGTGGAGTAATTGATGCATTACCATTGATTCACAATTGTATATATTAGAACACAAACTTTTTTTGGATGTAAAGGCCAATTCTGATGTCCCCTGGGCAGTGTCAAAGTAAAGAAGGTCGAGGGTTAATATGTTGGAGTGGGGAATGTGATCATGCCTCTAGGTTTTCCCACCATCCGGTACATAACGGGTGATACCCAGCCTTCATCGAGTAGATCGTCCTCGATCTCCGTGAGAATGCCATCATGAATAGCCCAGCTGCGACCCCTGACGGTGTGAGCAAACTCAGGCTTGCGAAAAGGCGTGCTGTAATCCAGTGTATTAAAAAGCTTGCCTCCGGGTTGAAACAGTTCATGGATCCTTTTCATTTTGTGATATCCGGTAAAGTAACTGAACCCGTGCCTCTCATAAGTGATGGCGTTATGATAAAATAAGGCTTCAAGCCGGATGGTCTTGGTGTCAAAGATCCCGCAGAAAAACTCAAGGACATGGATCACTTCGCGGGTCAACCCAAGGCCCTTTCTGACTTGCCCAGGAAAAAGGCCGGCCTCCATCGCCCTTTCCTCCTCTACAACGTTCCTAGAAGCCCACCCAAATAGTGTGTCTTTCCCCTCTTGGTCAAAGTGCGTGTTAAACTTAGGGGAGGCGGGATCGTTAACAATGAAAAAGTCCCAGTCAATTTGGGTCAAATCGTTGGAATCGGAAAGCTGAATGGAATAGAGTAGGTCTTCTGTACCTGCAAGCTTGATTTCGACCAGACAGGTTCTGTCCCCATGTGGGCAGAAGAATCGAACCACCTTCTCCCCGTTTTTGTTACACAAGGAGAGGGGGTCGATACCGAACCGATGATAGAGGGAAGGAGGGATAAGGATCCGATAAAGGCTCTCCTTTTCTGAGCGGGAAAGGCTGCTAATTCTATGGATCCACGGCATGGGTCAGCATCTCCTATTTTATCTGTAATTAGACCATATTCACGAGGATGTCAAAGGAAGGAAAAGTGATTTTCTGGATTTTACATGACGATCGCTCCCCCGAAACAGGTACCGGCCAGATCATTCTTTTTCGTTGACCCAAATTCTTCCCATCTGATAGGATTCTACGGAAAGTTAAACAG
>DATKYC010000317.1:0-4301 GCA_035528695.1 Acidobacteriota bacterium
TTTAGCCCTGTTACCGATTACCTGAAAAGCCCTTTCAGCCTCCTGAACATAGTTCTCGCCTACAATCTTTAGCCCGGCCTCGACGGCCTCCAGGATTTCTTCTGGAGTCCTTGTCTTGGCCGCCCCGACAAGCTCGACACCATCCGGCAACTCCTTTAGAATTGTCTGCACATTCTCTCTTATCATATCTATTCTCCCTTGATGCTGAATTGATACTTGAATTCTAAGGGCATGTAAAGGATTCCATGTTGTGCTGATCTTGCAATCATGCAACTGGCAAAATAGCCGCTACCAAGAATATTTTCTTGACTCCTATAGTTATCAATACTTGAAATGTATACAAGATAAACAGTAAAGTAATATTTGGAATGTCATAAATCCGCAAACACGCAGGGTTATATTGGAGGGGAGGAATATGATGACACATGAGCAGAAAGGACATTATGCGAAGAAGCATCCATCTGATCGTAAATTGAAACCAGAGGTCGCTGAAGCAGTGAAAGCCGGTGCTTCAAAAGGAGAGATATCTTGCGTTGCTGCTTTTGAGATTGCCAACGAGTTAAGGGTGCCGCCGGCAGAGATAGGCTTTACCCTAGACGTTATGGAGATACGCATCTCCAAATGCCAACTGGGGCTTTACGGCTATAAGCCGGAGAAAAGAATTGTCAAGCCAGAGGAGGCTGTCCCGCAAGTCTTGGAACAATCTATCCCGGAAGCCCTTGTCAATGAAAAACTTCCTTGCGCCGCTGCATGGGAAATCGCTCAAAAGCTCGGTATGGGTAAAATGGAGATCTCTTCCGCCTGTGAAGCTATGAACATCAAGATCTCCGCCTGTCAGCTAGGCGCGTTCTAGCTGCAATCATCCATTCGTGGGGCAGCGCCCTTTAACAGCTGCAGCCTCCCCCGCAGGAGGAGTCCGCTTGCATTTTAGAGAAAATGCTAAAACCTGATCCCATCTGGGAACTAACATAATCCACTTTCACGGGTTTGATGCGTTCAAATAATTCTTGCTCTATAATATAGGTGAAGCCCCTCTCATTAAATACTTCATCGCCTTCCCTCAGCTCATCCAGAGCCATGCCCAGGGTGGGCCCTGCTCAACCCCCCTTTGAAAGCAGTATGCGGATGGGTGGAATCTCTTCGCGGTCGTTTAGAAAATCCTTAATCATTTCATCAGCCTTTTCTGTAACTTCGAACATCTATGCCTCCATGCAAATCTTTTTCTTAACGTAATTGGTGTAAGATATAACAGATAATCTATTTGTCAAATCTTCTATTATCATGGTTCCTCTTGAAGCCTTTGCCGTAGCCATATCAAGACATCGTCAAATTCGTTTTTGAGTGCCGTCATAGCCTTTCCGCGGTGGCTCACGCGATTTTTTTCCCCTAAAGACATCTCTGCAAAGGTTTTCCTAAGCGGAGGGTAATAAAAGAGGGGATCGTACCCAAATCCCTGACATCCGGTTAGTCTCGGCGCAATAACACCATCGCAGACACCTTCGTACACGAGGGCAGCCCCCTTGGGGACAACGATGGCAATGACGCAAATAAACCTCGCTTCCCTATCACTAAGGCCTTCCATTTCCTTTAGTAATTTTAGGTTGTTTGCTTCGTCTCCCGCATCCTCCCCTGCATATCTAGAAGAGTAAACCCCTGGCATTCCACCAAGGGCTTTCACCATTAGGCCGGAGTCGTCAGCCAGTGCTGGCAGACCAAGAACCCTGGCTGTGAAGCGCGCCTTTTTAATAGCGTTGTCCTCGAAGGTTTCTCCATCCTCCTCGACCTTGGGAATCGACCCAAAATCGTTCAGGCTCCTTATTTCGATTTCAAAGCTGCTAAACAGCTCCTCAAACTCTGAAATCTTTCCCTCATTTCGAGTCCCCAGGACGAGTGGGCGATCAAGTTTCATTATCAACTCTTCAAATCTCGACTGACAGTCAGCCTACAAACTCTTTTCCAGCTTCTCCATAAAAATCTCCCGGATGTCTTGAAGCCGCTTTTCATCTGTCGCTTCGAAACGAAGTACCAGCACGGGCTGGGTATTAGATGCCCTGATCAGTCCCCATCCCCCATCGAACAGGACCCTGGCTCCGTCCACATCAATTACCTTATACTCTTTCTTGAATTGCCCTGTCAGGTCCGCCACCACCTCAAACTTTTTCTCGTCAGGGCAGTCTATGCGGATTTCAGGGGTATTTATCATCTTTGGTACATCGGCCAAGAGTTCTTTCAGGCTCTTTTCTGTCCGGGACAGGATTTCAAGAAGCCGGGCTCCCGCATAAATTGCATCATCAAAACCGAAGTATCGCTCGGCAAAAAAGAGGTGGCCGCTCATCTCTCCTCCCAAGAGTGCGCCTTCCTCTTTCATCTTGCTCTTTATCAGGGAATGGCCTGCTTTCCACATAATTGCCTTCCCTCCGTGGCGCTCCACGTCATCGTAGAGGACCTGGGAACACTTGACTTCTCCGACGATCTTTGCCCCGGGGTAACGTGTGAGCAGATCCCTGGAAAAGATAACCAACAACAGATCACCCCAGATTATGCTTCCCTCATGGTCTATCACGCCTATCCGGTCTGCGTCCCCGTCAAAGGCAATGCCAAGGTCAGCGGAGGACTTTGCCACCTCAGATATCATGACCTGAAGGTTTTGCGGAATTGTGGGATCCGGGTGGTGGTTTGGAAACCTTCCGTCAGGCTCGCAGAAAAGCGGGATAACCTCTGCACCCAGCTGCCTGTAAATTTCGCAGGAAATTCCCCCGCCCGTCCCGTTTCCCGCGTCAACCACCAGCTTTCTCTTGACGGTACCAGGCCTAATATTCTCCTCGAGATAGCGAACATAGGGGTCCACAATATTGGCCTTCTCCAACTTTCCTCGACCGCGCTTAAAGTGACCTGACTCACAGATCTTTCTGATTTTCTGGATCTCTTCACCATAAATGCTAGTCTTGCCAAGACACACCTTGAATCCGTTAAACTCTGGAGGATTATGGCTTCCGGTGATCTGGACTCCACCATCAATATCCAAATGATGAAGGGAGAAGTAGAGGAGAGGCGTAGGCACCATTTCCACATCCACAACCTCCATCCCCGATTCAATAAGACCTTCGCTAAGCCAATTCCGAATATCGGGGGAGCTCAACCTACAGTCACGGCCAAGAGAAATCCGGGCCACTCCCATGGCGTGATAGTATGTGCCTAAGGCAAGTCCCAACTGATGAGCAGTCTCTTGATTTATCTCATCGGGAAAGGTACCGCGGATGTCATACTCTCTGAACATATGAGGTTTCATAGAAGCTTCTCCTTTCCACTCCTTTTCAGCTCAGAAACTAACTTTCTAATATCTTGTGATCGATCCAAATCAGCTACCAGAACCGCTTCAGGAGTATCCACCACCAGACAGTTCTTAAGACCCAAGCAGGCCACTAAACGGCCGCCACGGCCCGTAACAAAACTCCGCTCACAATCAATTAAGAGGGCCTCACTATCAATAACATTCTGATGATCATCCTGTTCTGACGTTCTTAGTTCATAAAGGGATGCCCACGATCCCACGTCGCTCCACCCACAGTCGCAAGGAATAACGTAGACGGTCCCATCGGTCTTCTCCATAATACCGTAATCAAAGGAGATACCGACAAGTCCCGCATATACCTCTCTCAACTCCGCCTCGAACGCCGTGGTGCCCACGGCCCTTTTTAGCCGCATCAGTCCGTTATGCAGATCTGGAAGGTGTTCCCTTATCTCTTCCAAAACGGTTTCGGGTTTGGCCACAAAAATCCCGCCATTCCAGAAATAATCACCACTGGCCAGGTAGCAACGCGCTTTCTCAAAATCCGGTTTTTCGACAAACTCCAAGACCTTATAGGCATCAAAGCCGCAGTAATCAATATGGCCCTTATCCCGTCGGATATAGCCATAACCTGTCTCCGGTCTACTGGGCACGATACCTAGAGTCACTATTCCTCCTGAACCCGCTAGTTCTCCTGCCTGGCCCAGGGCTTTCAAAAAGGCAGCGCGGTCTCCTATGTAGTGGTCCGCCGGCAAAAAGGCCACAGCTCCTTCATAGCCCAGGTGTTGTGAGTATATGGCACCAAGCCCGATGCAGGGTGCCGTGTTCCTTCCTACTGGCTCAGCAATCATATGGACCCCGCGCCCCTTGAAAATCTCTTTCGCATCTTCAAGGTGCTCCTGTCCGAGCACAAGGATTACCTCATCATCGCGGACAAGAGGTGAAAGCCTATCACACGTCTCTAACACCATAGGGCCTTTACCAGTGATATTTAGAAACTGCTTGGGTTTCT
>DATKYC010000318.1:0-7593 GCA_035528695.1 Acidobacteriota bacterium
ACGCAATGGGGGACCCCCTGGCCCCGAGCGAATGCGAGGGGAACAGGGAGGGGGGAGGCATCACCCGTTGGGTAACTTCATGAAATGACCAGGCCGTGAGACTTGGAACGGAGGAAGTGGAACCATGAACCGACGAACGCGCGTTGCTATTTTCAAAGGCCTAAATTAATACAATTAATTAAGACCGAGAGAAATAGAAAGGTTGCCATGAACCCAATTGCTCAAGAACTCAATGAAGTCATAAAGAGAGCCAACACGCATGTCTATGAGATGCTTTCAGAGGTGGGAAAGAACCTCTTTTTCCCTAGGGGTATCCTCTCACAGAGCGCTGAGGCAAAAGAAAAGGCCCATAGATTCAATGCCACCATAGGTATGGCCACTCAAAAGGGTGGCACCATGTACCTTCCATCCGTAATGGCCATGGTGAACGGACTCACACCAGAGCAGGCGCTCACCTACGCCCCCTCTTTTGGTATCAAACCTCTCCGCGAGACCTGGCTCAATGCCATGTTTGAGAAAAACCCCTCTCTCAAAGGTAAACAAGTAAGTCTTCCTGTCGTAACCAATGCGATAACCCACGGGCTCAGCGTGGTCTCTGATATGTGGGTAGATCCCGGTGATGTGATTGTCCTCCCCGACAAAATGTGGGGAAACTACAATCTTATCTTCGCTGTCAGGAGGTCTGCCCAGCTTGTGCACTATTCGCTCTTTGACAGCGCTGGAAAATTCAACCTCAATGAATTCGAGACCTGCCTGCAAACCCAGGCAAAGAATAGAGAAAAGATTATCGTTCTCCTCAACTTCCCCAATAATCCCACTGGCTATACGGTGAGTAATGAGGAAGCGGACAGGATTGTTGACATTTTGGCTACACTGGCCCAAGAGGGGACCAATGTGCTGGTCATCACAGATGACGCCTATTTCGGACTCTTCTATGAGGACTGGGTTCTGAAAGAATCGATCTTCGCGAGGTTGATTGGGTGTAATCCGAGGTTGCTCACCATTAAGCTTGATGGGGCAACCAAAGAGGCTTTTGCCTGGGGATTGAGAGTTGGGTTCATAACCTATGGAGCAAATTTTGAAGGGGATTCCCTCGCATCATATGACGCGCTGGAGAAAAAAACAGCTGGTGCAGTAAGGGGTTCCATATCTAACGCCTCCCGCTTGAGCCAGGAAATTGTGCTAAAGTGCTTGGAGTCGGAAGCCTTCGAGTCTGAAAAGCAGCAAAAGTTCAGAATCCTGCAGGAAAGGGCCCTGGAGGTGAAGCGGGTTCTTGAGGAGCAAAAATATCAGAGAGCGTGGGATGTCTATCATTCCAACTCCGGATATTTCATGTGCTTGAGGCTGAAGACCGTAGATGCAGAAGCCCTAAGAATACATCTTCTGGATAATTATGGGGTGGGCCTTATTTCCCTTGGCAAAACAGACTTGCGCGTGGCTTTTTCGTGCATCGAGTCCGGAGACATTCAAGAACTTTTTGACACGATCCTCCATGGTGTAACAGATCTCGAGTCATGAACTGCTCGTTACCTATTCTACCGTTACCGGTTTGTGGCTAACGAGCGGAGTCCATATCGTATTGAAGAAATTGGCCGGAGCGGGGGGACGTGGGCTCAGGAGAATATTCTTTAGGCTCGGTTCCTTTTCCGAATGCCTGAAATACGGTTTTTTGGGAATATGGGCTTGCCAAAAGGCCGCTCTTGGCGTCAATCTTTGCGAAAACAACTCCGTCCGGAGCCTTAAAGTCAACCGCCGGTTGACCCTTAAGAACTTCGGACATGAAATAAAGCCAAATAGGACTCGCTGCCCGGGAACCGGTTTCTCCCTTTCCCATTGGCTTTTGATCATCGTATCCCACCCACACACCTGTGACCAGACCGGGTGCGTACCCAATAAACCAGGCGTCTCGCAGGTCATTGGTGGTTCCGGTCTTACCTGCTGACGGTCTCTTTAAGGCCCTTATTCTCCACCCTGTTCCTTCCTGAATAACCGCCTTCAGAATGTCGGTCATCACATAAGCTGTTTCTTTTGAAATAACCTCAACCGTGTCAGGCTGACTTTCCTCGATAATCTGGCCACTTCGGTCCATAATGCGCGTGACAAACATTGGTTTCACAAGCATGCCGCCACTGGCAAACACCGAATAGGCCCTCGTGATCTCCATTAGTGACACCCCTGACGAACCGAGGGCAAGGGAGAGATCAGGGCTTAAGTCAGATTCGATACCCAGCTTCCTTGCATATCCGATGGTGTATGGTACCCCAATTTTCTTCAATATCTTCACTGTAACGACATTCCTGGAGCTGGCAAGCGCAGTCCTCAATAGCGTGGGGCCAAAGAACTTTTCCTTATAATTCTTTGGCTTCCATACTTCCTCATCAGGATTCTGGTCAGATATATAAGGGGCATCCATTAGAACTTCTACAGGGCTCATTCCCCAATCCAGAGCAGCAGCATAGATCAAGGGTTTGAAGGCCGATCCTGGTTGGCGTCTGGACTGTAAGGCCCTGTTGAACTGGCTCACAGCGTAATCTCTCCCGCCAATAATTGCCTTCACTTCCCCGGTCTCCGGTACCATACAAAACAAGGCTCCCTGAATCTCCGGGGTCTGCTCCAAGGAGACCTCCCAAGCAATTGGTGCGATGCCTCTTTCCAAGAGGCGCACGAGAATTTCATCCCCTTCCTTAAAGACCTCAGAGGGCTTTTTCACTCTGGCAGAGTAATAGGGAATTTCTGGATTAAGTTTTCTTGCCCATGCCATCCTGGAAATCGGCATGCGCCCCATTTCGCCACCTATCCAGAGTGTAACCTCCTGTTTTTCGTCATCAACTCTCTCTACAATCCCTTGGACGACGGAGCCCATCTCAAGTGGGTTCAAGGCAACTCGATCCAAAGCTTTCGACTTAAAACCGGAAATCTCCTCAGGAGAAAAATGCCTAAGGGGACCCCTGTACCCTTCCCTCTTATCCAATTCGGAGAGGCCCATTATTAATGCCTCTCTGGCTTTAGCCTGCATTTCGAGATTAATGGTGGTATAGATCTTAAGTCCGCCCCTGTATAAGAGATCCCGCCCATACGTCTTTAGGATATACCGGCGAATGTGCTCAGTAAAGTACGGGGCTTTCTCAAAGACGCTGTCCGCAACACTCTTGATGTCAAGATGGGAGGCTAAGGCATCAGTGAACGCTTCATGAGTAATGTAGCCTTCCGCAGACATCCTCTCCAGAACATATTTCTGCCTGGCCTTCGCCTTATCAAGATGCGAGATTGGTGAATATCTACTGGGAGCCTGCACCAAACCGGCGAGAAGTGCTGCTTCGGCAATGGAGAGATCTTTTGCAGACTTGTTGAAGTAGGTGCGGGCTGCTGCCTCCACGCCATAGGCCCCCTGACCTAAATAGATCTGGTTCAGGTAAAGGAATAGAATCTTTTCTTTCGAAAAACTCTTTTCAAGCTGAATCGAAAGAATGGCTTCCCTCGCCTTTCTCCGATAAGTTCTTTTTGTATTCTTAAGAAGCAAGGACCTTGTTACCTGTTGGGTAATGGTACTCCCGCCCTGCTCTATTTTTCCGGCGCTGAGGTTCTTTAACAAAGCCCTAATGATGCTTATGATATCTACCCCTTTATGCTCAAAGAAGCGGGCATCCTCGGCCGCCACAAAGGCATGGATCACGTGCTGAGGAAGCCCCTCTAAGGGAACGACGATTCTCTTTTCCTCCCAGAATTTCCCGATTACCTCACCATTATCACTGAAGACTTCCGCAATAATGGGAGGTCTGTATTCCTTTACCGAACCGATGTAAGGAAGATTGCTCGACCACACATACCAGAGATAGGTTCCCAAACAGACTACTAGAAAGACGACCCCCGCAAGAAACCAGATGGTAGACACCAACAATCGTTTCACGTCATGGCCCTCCGGTCGAGAGTCCTGTACTGGATAGCCTCTGCCACATGAGACGGCTTTATCTCCAAAGTCCCTTCCAGATCGGCAATTGTCCGAGCGATCTTCAATATGCGGGCGTAAGCCCTTGCGCTGAGACCGAATTTCTCAACCGCCTTTTCCAGCAAAGCGCTAGATTCCGCATCAATCTTACAAAAGTTTTTGATCTGGCGGTTACTCATCCCAGCATTGGCATGGATATTAGTTTCACGGAATCTCCTGGCCTGAATCTCCCTGGCCTTCACAACCCTCTCCAAAATACCTCCAGAGGAGGCCCCTTCGTGACTCGCGGACAGATCTTTATATGGAACAGAAGGTACATCCACATGGATGTCAATTCGATCCATCAGGGGACCGGAGATCCTGGATCGATATCGTTGTATTTGGGGATAGGTGCAGAGGCATTCTCGCTTGGGGTCGCCCAAGAAACCGCACGGGCATGGATTCATAGCCGCAACCAACATAAAATTCGCCGGATAAGTGGCTTTGGAATTGGCACGCGAAATAGTTACCTGCCTGTCTTCCATCGGCTGCCTCAGAACCTCGAGAACATTCTTCCTAAATTCCGGAAACTCATCTAAAAAAAGGACACCGTTGTGTGCCAGGCTAACTTCACCGGGCCTGGGGTTTTGTCCACCCCCGATAAGGCCTGCGTCGGAAATGGTATGGTGGGGGGGCCGAAAAGGACGCACAGTAATAAGGCCGTACCCTTTGGGCATGAGGCCCATAACACTGTATATCTTGGATGTCTCGAGGGACTCTTCGAAACTGAGAGGTGGGAGGATGCTGGGCAAGCGTCTTGCCAGCATTGTCTTGCCAGAACCTGGTGGGCCAATCATAATAAGATTATGTGCACCCGCCGCAGCAATCTCCAGTGCCCTTTTTGCATTTTCCTGCCCCCGTACATCTTTAAAGTCTACCTCTGAATCTGGTCTCTGAAGGAGCCCGTTTCTCTTAACCTTAAAGGGGGTGATTTTAGAAACATTCAGGAGGTTGTCCACAACCTGGGAAAGGGAAACAACGGGATAAATATTTATCCCATCCATAACACACGCTTCAGAAGCGTTTTCAATAGGTACAAACAATCCCCTGACCCCCAACCCTTTTGCGCCAATGGCGATGGGAAGAATGCCCTTTACCGGCCTTATGAGTCCGTCGAGTGCCAGCTCACCAAGGAACAAATAGCCCGAGTATGATGATATATCCACCAGTCCGGTGGCAGCAAGAATACCAATCGCCATGGGGAGATCAAATGCGGAGCCTTCCTTTTTTATGTCCGCAGGGGCTAAATTAACAGTGATTCTGTCGGAGGGGAAATGATATCCGGAATTTTTTATAGCAGCTTTGACCCTATCCTTACCCTCCCGAACAGCCCCCTCGGGCAAACCAACTGTGGCAAAGGAAGGCAGTCCCTGGGAGATATCGACTTCAACCTCGACGAGATAGGCATCAATCCCGATGACAGCGCTGCTGAGTACTTTGGCTAACATTAGAAGCAAACACCATACTGCGCCACTCACTGTTGTTGACGTGGACACATAAATGTTTACAATTAGCATATACTTCTATATATGGTAAAGTTTATTCTGCTTCTCAAACTCAACGCCTAGCTATTCACGGCGCAGATTTGACTCTATTGTCTTGATGTCTAGGGTCACAAACTATCAAATAGGAGAACATTATGGCAAGGATCACAGTTGAAGACTGCCTAAAGAAAGTCGACAATCGATTCGGCTTAATCCACCTGGCGGCCAAACGGGTTCGTTCCCTAAGAAAAGGTGAAGAACCCTTGGTAATGTGCAAAAACAAAGATATTGTCACGGCCCTCAGGGAGATTGCTGAAGGAAAGGTTTTTAAGGTCAGGCACGAGGAAGAAGAATTTTTTCTCCAAGGCGATGAGAACGCAGTGCCAGAGAGACTTCCAGAGTCACCAGATGAAAAATCTCTGGACCAGGACCAAGGAGATCAGGAACAGGTGCCTGAAAAGAAGTGACAATGTATAAGAGAGATTACTACGAAGTTCTGGGCATTTCCCGAAATGCGGGAGATGAAGATATGAAAAAGGTGTATCGAAAACTTGCACTGAAATACCATCCTGACAGAAACCCGGGAGACAAAGAGGCCGAGGAAAATTTTAAAGAGGCGGCCGAGGCCTATGAGGTATTAAGAGACAGGGAAAAAAGGCAGATATACGATCGATTCGGCCATGAAGGTCTCGAAGGAAGGGGTTTTAGAGGGTTTAGTGGTTTTGAGGACATTTTTGCCAGTTTTGGAGACATCTTTGAAGATTTTTTTGGCTTTGGCACAAGAAGGAGCGGAAGATCTCGCGCAAGGCCAGGAAACAGCCTTAGAAAAGACCTGGAACTGACCCTAGAGGAGGCCTTCTACGGGAAAAACAATGAGATTGCTTTTCAGAGGCTGGAGTTCTGTCTCACGTGCGATGGGTCAGGGTTAACCCCCGGCAGTGATCGCCAGATCTGTGGCACCTGTCAGGGCAGAGGCCAAGTGATCCGGTCCCAGGGTTTTTTTCAAATAGGTACGACCTGTCCGGCGTGCCATGGTGAGGGACAGATCATAACCGATCCATGTAGAGATTGTAGGGGTCAGGGAAGGGTAAGGGTAGATAGAAAGATCAATGTGAAAATCCCGGCAGGGGTTGATACAGGCTCCCAACTGAGATTGAGTGGGGAAGGTGAAGCAGGAGAATATGGAGGTCCGCCGGGAGATCTTTATATTTTTATACACGTAAAGGAACATGGATTTTTTAACCGGGATGGTGATGACGTGATCTGTGAGATCCCTATTTCTTTTGTGCAGGCAGCGCTTGGGGGTTCTGTAATGATCCCTGTCCTGGGAGACGATGACGCCTATCAATTGGAGCTCACCCATGGCACCCAACCTGGCCAAGTTATTAGGGTAGTCGGGAAGGGTATGCCGAGTCTGAAATCTCAACAAAGAAGGGGGGATCTTTACGTAAGGATCTTAGTTAAGATCCCGGAAAAACTGACACAACAACAGAGAGAGCTGTTGGAAGCCTTTGCTGAGACAGAGGGCCTGACACGGTCGGACAAGAAAAGTAGAGGCAAAAACCTTTGGAAGAAGATGATGAAATGATTCCTCCATGGATCTAAGGGGAATTACCCGGCATGGAGATGGTGAAACATTAGTTGCACGGAAGGGCTTCTGATCTTGAAGGCGATTGGGGCCACGCAGTGGAAAAGCACTTTACATACGCATGAAGTAGTGATAATAAAATATATTTTCCATTTTGTAATTGGGAGCGTTTTAGAGAAACCATGGCAAGCAAGAAACAGAAAGAACACTTCAAGACTATCCTCACCCAAAGATTAGCTGAGCTCTTGAAGGAAGCCAATAAGACGCTTAGCGGCATGACTAACCAGGGAGAAAATTTTCCGGATCCTACTGACCGGGCATCGCTCGAGTCTGATAGGAATTTTTTGCTCCGTATTCGTGACAGGGAAAGGAGATTGATAGCAAAAATCCAAGATACCCTGGAAAGGATTGAAAATGGAACCTTCGGCATCTGTGAGGAATGCGGCGAGGATATTTCAGAGGAGAGGTTGAATGCCCGGCCAGTGACGACTTTGTGCATCGAATGTAAGAAAAAGCAAGAAAATGAGGAAAAACTC
>DATKYC010000319.1:0-2885 GCA_035528695.1 Acidobacteriota bacterium
ATCATAAGATCCCTTGTCTTAAAAGAATCCCCTATCAAGGCAAGAAAAATGTTCCTCCGAATGGACATGGGCAGTTGATTCAAGTATTGGAGGACTGGGCTCTTTTCCAGCCCGATGCCATCAAACCCGTCAGAGAGGATAGTTAGATCAAAGTGATGGAAACGCATCTTGCCGATTGCTTCCTTGGTATTCTCGGCCACAACATACCTATAACCGAGTTTCTCAACAGCACTCCTCAACTTTTCCGGCCCGGTTATCTCATTGTCCATCACCAGGGCCAGCTTTAGGCCCCCTTCATAAAAATCCAGGGAGAAATCCACGTCCCCATATCCGTAATCGGTACCTGCCGCACTTGCCTTCTGAATGATCTTACGCCCACTTGCAGAGTCCACGCCATTGCCTTGGGGGGCTTGGTCTTCCAAAGCCAGCTTATTCTTGCACCTGGGACAGTCAATAATCATCCTTTGACCTTGGGGGATCTTCTCAGGAGGAACGTTAAACTTCGCCTTGCAGTACTTACAAATAATCTCCATATGAAAAATCCTTACCGAGAAAGCCCAGCTTTTACCTCTTCCCCCTATAATCGCTATCAAGGGTAAGGCCTTCAATCGAGGTGGTTTTCTCTCCCCTTGCAGACTTGATGGCATCTATCGCCCTGCCGACCACCGACTTCTTCGATGCATAACTCACGGCGATCTGCTCAGTAATAAGTCCGTTCTTGAAAAGATCTGCTATGCTCTTTTCAAAGGTCATCATCCCGAAGGGACCACTCCCTTCAATAACCTCATAAAGGGTTTTGTCTTCCGACTCGCCATTCACAATGATATCCTTAACCCTGAGGTTGGATCCCATGATCTCGAAGACCGCCACACGGCCACCTCCCACCTTCGGCAGCAAACGCTGGCAGGCGACCCAGCGCAAGGTGTCCGCAAGCCTTAACCTGATCTGCTTCTCCTCATCCTGGTTAAACATGCCCACGATCCTGTTAATGGTTTGGCTGGCATCAACGGTATGGAGTGTGCTCAGCACCAGATGACCGGTCTCGGCTGCTGAAAGGCCTATTTCTACAGTCTCTCTGTCTCTCATCTCACCCACTAGGATCACCTTGGGAGCCTGTCTTAACGAGGCTCTCAACCCGGAGGCAAACATGTCAAAATCCGTACCCAGCTCTCTCTGGTTAAAAGTAGCCTTTTTCTGCGAGTGTACGTATTCCACCGGGTCCTCGAGCGTCACCACGTGCACAGAAAATTTCTCGTTGATCTCGTTGAGCACCGCTGAAAGAGAGGTGGTTTTGCCCGTTCCTGTTGCGCCTGTCACCAGAATGATCCCGTTTCTCTCCTCTGTCATCTTGAGAAATGCGGGTGGGAGGCCCAGATCTTGAATAGTGGGTACCCGAGTCGCCAATTGTCGCATCACGGTAGAATAGCAGCCTTTTTGAGAAAAGATATTGACCCTGAAACGGGCCTTTCCTCCCAGCTGATATGAGATGTCACACGACCCCTCGGCAAGAAGGTTCCTGATTAATCGTCGGTCCCCATTGATCAGGTTGAGGGCAAAGATCTCAGCCTGAAAAGGAGTTGACCGCTCAATAGGGGGTTCGAGAAACACCGGTATCAACTGCCCGTCAGATTCCACCTGAAGTGGCTTGTCTACCGTCACATTGATGTCGGAAACTCTCTCATGAGAGTCTAACATTCTCGTGAGAATGTAATCTATCTGTTGCCGTCGCACAGTCTCATCTCCCGGGTCAAAATGGAGAAAACATCATCAAGTACTCATACTTCCGTAAAGTCGGCCGGAGCAGTTTCCAAAAATGGCAAGAACCTGGATTTATCCTCTGCCTTGCTATAGGCCTCTACTGGAGTGATGATCTTACTCCTGAGAAGGTTCATAATGGAATCGTCCAGGCTCTGCATGCCATACTTTTTTCCCGTCTGAATCATACTGGGAATTTGAAAGTTTTTTCCCTCACGGATAAGATTTCTCACGGCGGGAGTTCCAATCATGATTTCAATTGCAGCCACCCTGCCTTTCCTGTCTAAACGCCTGAAAAGCGTCTGAGCTACCACCGCACGGATCGCATCAGCAAGGGTGTTCCTGATCTGCTCCTGCTGATTAACGGGAAAGACCTCGATGACCCGATCCACCGTCTTTGCAGCGCTGGAGGTATGGAGTGTGCCAAACACAAGGTGTCCGGTTGAGGAGGCCTCAATGGCGAGAGCAATGGTTTCGAGGTCACGCATCTCTCCCACCATAATAATATCGGGATCCTCTCGCAAGGCCCCCCTGAGGGCCGCTGCGAACGAGCGGGTGTGTATCCCAACCTCCCGGTGGTTCACGATGGCCTTATTACTCTTGTGCACAAATTCAATTGGATCTTCAATAGTAATGATATGGTCTTTCCGGGTCTGATTGGCTTCGGTAATAATGGCAGCGAGGGTGGTGGACTTCCCGCTGCCTGTAGGACCGGTCACCAGCACCAACCCTCTTGGTAACGTAGCCAGCCTCTTGATAACGGGTGGAAGGCCCAGTTCATCACAGGTTAGTATGGTTGACGGGATCTCTCTGAAGACTGCGCCAATACCATTTTTTTGTTGAAAGAAATTTGCCCGGTACCACGCAAGGCCAGGTATTTCATAGGCAAAATCCATGTCCCCGGTTTCCTCGAAAACTTTCACTTTATGCTCAGGAGCGATTTCGTAAAGCATGGCCTTCAGTGAATCACTATCGAGCTCTTTATATTTTACCCTTTCGAGTCCGCCTTGAATACGGAGTATGGGTTGCTGGCCTGCGACGAGATGAAGGTCTGAGGCTCCCTGTTCGTTCATGAGCTTAAAAAAGGCGTCTATCTGTGCCATAAATCCCCACCAAGAAATCCCTAAGCA
>DATKYC010000320.1:0-5494 GCA_035528695.1 Acidobacteriota bacterium
CGGTACGGATAAGGAATTCCTTTTCACGGGATTCTATCTTGCCCCCCGGTAGCTCTATGTGCTCGCGACGAATCGCGTCAATCACTTCGTCAACACCAATGTTGTAAGCCGCAAGGCGCTCACGGTAAAGCCAGATCTGAATCTCCTTTTCGCGGCCTCCTCCGAGGTGGATCTCACCTGCTCCCTCGATTTTCTGTAAGAGCGGACGGATTTGCTCATCAACAATCCGTGTCATTTCCTCAATGGCGTAAGGCCCTGTGATGGAGATCCACATAATTGGCCTGGCATTGATATCCAGCTTATCGATCACGGGGACCTCTGCATCTTTGGGAAGATGTTGGAGACGTGCAGAAACCTTGTCCCGTATTTCCTGGGCGGCCACGTCCAGGTTTTTGGAGAGTTCGAATTCAATAGTGACCCGCGAGCGGCCCTGCATGCTCTCGGATGTGATATGTTTGATACCGCTTACAGAGCTTATTGCATCTTCCAGCTCATCGGTGATCTCATTGTCCACCTCTTCGGGCCGTGCATTTTCCCAAACTGTTGTGACCGTCACTACGGGAAAGTCCACATCAGGGTAAAGAGAGACGCCAAGGCGTGTGAGCCCGATAACGCCGAAGACGACGAGGGCGCATACCATCATTGTCGCTGCGACGGGCCGCTTAATGGAAAAGTCAGGTAAAAACATGGATAGATCCTCCTACGGGTTCTTCGTTTTTTCCTTTTCTTGCACCTCTTTGACAGCAACCTTTGCCCCATCTTTGACAGCGAATTTCCCCTCCAGGATGACTGTTGTTCCAGGAAGCAGATTCGTGTCGAGGATCTCCGCCCACTCATTAGTGATCTTTCCGGTATGCAGAGGCACTTTGCGAGCCACCTCACCTTCCACAACGTAGATGTAGGTTTCGGTCTCGGTCTGAATAACACTTTCCCAGGGGACAGTAAGAGCCTCTTCATGCACGTCGGTAATCATGTTCACGTGTGCGAACATGCCAGGGTTAAGTAACGGGGGGATGTTCTCTACCTTGGCTTTCACCTGAAATGAGCGCAGATTGAGGTCCACCTGAGGAGAAATAAAAAAAACCTTTCCCTTGAAGGTCTTTCCCGGGTGGGCATCCACAGCTAAAATGACATCCTGGCCAACAAACAAGCGGGACTTAAACTTCTCAGGGGCCTGGAAGTTGATTTCCAGAAGGTCCAGATCTACTATCGTTACCACCTGATCTCCCACCTTAAGGTAGTGACCTAGCGAAAAGGTCCGGACCCCGGCGATGCCTGCAAAAGGTGCCTTAATGACCGTATAGGCGAGCCGTTCTTTCTGGCTGGCAAGATCAGCCTTGGCCTGTATGATCTGTGACTTGGTCTCCTCTATTTCAGTTTCCAGATTATCGAACTGCTGCCGCGAGACCAGATCTTGCGCCACCAGCGGACGATTGCGCTCGAGTGTCCGCTTTTTGTTGCTCAGCCTTATCTGGAATTCTTCTATGCGTGCCTCAAGGTTTCGGATGTCTGCATGTATCTTGGCTGCATCCAGCCTCACGAGAATTTCGCCCTTATTAACCTTTCTTCCTTCTGCAAAGAGGATCTCAACAACGCTCCCTTCGATTTCCGAGCGCAAAGTTACCTCCTGGCTCGCCTCCAGTGTGCCTACCTGGTTCAGCGCATACTCAACCCTGCGCGTAGAGGCCTTTCCAGTTATGATTGGGATCCTCTCTTCTAATTTCTTATTTACTTGCTCTTTCTTCTTCTCTGTGCAGCCGGGAAGAATAAATCCCAGGATGAGAATGGCCCTGAAGACGTGGGCGGCTGTTCCAGCGTAGCTATTCATTGTGACTGATCTCCTCTGTATTGACTTGTACAAAGATGTTGAATCGTTCTAAATTGGCCCCCGTGGCGCGGTAGAGATTGGCGAGCCCTTTATTGAAATCCCCTAGGGCCGTGACCTTTCTAATGCGTGATTCTATCAGATTATCCTGAAAATCGAGTATACGGAAAGTATCTGAGAGTCCCTTTTTGAGTCGCTCCATCTCTTGCGTGAGCGTGGTTTGGGCAAGTTTTTCAAACCTTTCCGTCACCCTCACCCGTTCAATGCTTCTCTGTACGCTTACAAGGGCATTTTTCACCTGGGTCTCAGCAGTGCCTTCCAGGCGCTTCAAAAGGTATATGCTTTGGCGTTTTTCCTGTGTGGCACGTCGATGGCGCGCCTGAGCAGCTCGGTTTCCAAGGGGGTAGGAAAATCGGAGGCCAATATACCATTCATAACCGTCTCCGGAAGCCATACCTGAGAGGGCATCATCGTAGTTCCCTACATAAGAAGTGGACGCAGGTGCTCCGGCAAAGGAGGCAGACCTTATCCCGCCTGAAAGTCCATTGACACCCAGGGTACTCTCCAGATCGATCCTTGGAAGTTTTTGATTTGCGTAATACTCGATGCGGATCTCACGATTGGCAAGTTCGACCCTCTGTTGCTGAAGATCCGGGCGTTTCTTTAAGGCAATGCCAAGCGCTTTTCCGAGATCGGGGAAGTCCTGCTCGATCTCTCCAACAGGTTCGGTTACGAAAATTTCTTCATATAAAGGGTCACCAGGACGTATTTCGAGAAGGTCTTTTAAACGGTTGGATATGATCTCCACCTGTTGCCTCGCAAATATGACCTGTTCGTCCCGGGAAGCTACAGCAGTCTCTGCCTCCTGCACCTCGGTAACAGGAACCACACCCGCATCAAATTTCTTTTTGTTCCCTTCGAGGAGTTCTCTCGCCAGTTCCCTGGATTCAATGTGGTATCGGAGGATCTCCAAAGCTCTGGCCAGATCATAATATGCGATCTCAATCTCTTCGCCGATACCCTGTGCACGTGCCATATAGCCATAAGCGGCCTGGCGCACCGCATTCTGAGAAATCCTTAGATTTGCGGTATTAATCTTGGTCCCAAAGTCACGAAGTAGGGGCTGAGTGAAATCTAGGATGAGCGCATCCCTGTATTGTGGCCTCAAGGGATCCTGATCCAGCGGTAAATTATTCTGGGAACGGCTGGTCTCGAATGCGATCTCAGACTCCAGACCAAAGCGGAATTTTTTGCTGAGACCCACATCAGCCCCTGTGGTACGGAAAATATCGACATCCTCTATAACGGAAGTTAAAGAGGTTGGTGCTTTTTCCTCAAGTGATGAAATGGATGCCTTGAGCACCGGATCAAATTCTGCGTCGTTGATTATTACATTTTGGTCGTTTATAGGGATGTCCAACTCAATGACCCGCAAATCCAGGTTTTTCTGGATTCCCCTTGCAAGTGCACTTCGAAGGGGGAGGACAGTCCCCTTTTTCAGTTCCGGAGTCAGCGGCGCTGAACCTGCAAGGGAGGTCAGTGCAAAGATCGTAATGACCACAAGAATACACTGCAAAAGTAGCTTTCGTCGCATAAGATATCTCCCTGGAAAAGATGATCAATTCCTCTTGGCAAGACCCTGATGACAAAAATTTATGACTTCTGAGGTAAGCTCCGGCATTGGAAGCGCCCCCAGCATCTTGAGGCGACTGATTCCATTAAGCATTCCGCGTAGAATCCAGACCGTTTTTTCTGCGGAAAGCTCACGAATAGAGCCATCTTTCTCACCTCGTTCGAGACATTCTCTCATAAGAGCGGATATTTGGGCAGAGCGATCGGCTATCATCTCCCTGGCATGTGAACCAGGTTTCATAAGATCAAAAGGGAAATCGCGTATCACCACCAGAAATTCTTTCGACCTCTCCTCGCTAAATTGAAAATGGAAGTGAATCATGTCTTCAATTGCCTCGAGGCCTGTATCAGCTCTGTTTGCAATAGCCTCAATTCTATTGATATAGGTGTCGAGCATCCCCTGGAGGATATAGATAAAAATGCCTTTTTTGTTCTTGAAGTAATGAAAGATTAAACCTTCGGCAACGCCCGCCGTTCTTGCAACTGCGGAGGTAGGCGTGGCACTGAAACCCCGTTCAGCAAATAAACTGACGGCTGCTTCCAAAATTGCCTCCTTTCTGTTCATTGAGTACCTCCTCCTCTGTCCATGAGAATGGCTGAGAAATGCCCGCCCTCTAAGTGGGGAGCTTTATGCATACCAGTTAAGAACACACGTGATCAACTTTATTGCTGAGTGAGCACTCACTTAAAGCCAAAAGTACAGGGAAAGTCAAGATTGATTTTTTCTTTCAACAGCCCTGGGAGGTTGTGATAGAATGATCGTAGAAATATTCACCTAGCCTGACTTCGGTCAGGCCCGGAAATAAACCTGAAGTCTAGGAGGATACATGGACAAACCGATTGAGCACTATTGGAAAGGCCGCCTGAAAGATCTGAAAGAGGCATTGGAAGGTAACAACTTCGAGGCCTTTGTGGCAGAAAACGTATCTGAGGCCAAAGAGATTGTACTAAAGGAAATTATTCCAAAGAGCGGTGCCAGGAGTGTCTCCTGGGGTGGTTCTATGACGTTCACTTCAACCGGGATCTATGATGCGGTCAAGGGCCTTCCTGACTTGCAGGTATTGGATGTCTTTGATAAGAGCCTGGCACCTGAAAAGGCCCTGGAACTGCGCAGACAGGCACTCCTTGTGGACCTGTTTATTTCTGGAACCAACGCGGTGATCGAGACGGGCGAGCTCGTTAACCTCGACATGTACGGCAACCGCGTGGCAGCCATCACCTTTGGCCCCAAAAACGTGGTGGTTCTCGTAGGCCGCAACAAAATCGTCCCCGATCTGGATACAGCTATGTTCCGTGTAAAAAACTATGTGGCTCCTACCAATGCAATGCGACTCGACAAGAAAACGCCTTGTGTTAAGACCTCCTACTGCGAGGATTGCAATAGCCCAGATCGTATCTGTAACTCATGGACAATTACTGAAAAGTCGTTTCCCAAAGGAAGGATAAAGGTGGTCTTGATCAACGAAGACCTGGGGCTTTGAGCGGTGAGCTTGCGTTTAAAACCTTTCTCGGTCATGGGATCACCTCCCCAAATACAAAAGCCTCCAAAGAGGCACAAAAATGCCTTGGAGGCTTCTTTCACACTACCTTCTGGTAAATTCTTTCAAAAATCCCTCCAGAAGGTTGGGGTTATGTCTTGAGGTGACTAAACAACGAAATGAATGTAGCCCATAAAATAGCAGTTTTTAGGAAGGATGTCTATATATTGTGTCCAGCGGATATGATTGGAAATTGCAGTAGTCTGCTCTTGATCCATAACTGCGTATAAATATTGAATATTTTGATGCTCTCTTATCACAGGATTGGGGCTAATAGCAGTGACCACAGACTGAAAAGTTGTTCTATTCAATCAGATTTTTATGCAAGTTCTGGACGAACGCCCCACTTTCCTTCTATGGTCCTTAAGGCCATTTCCCTTCATTATTAGCGAAGCATAGAGAGAAATGGCCTTCGCTGTCAATGAAGGATCTCAAACGGCGTGTCTTTTCTCGCCGACCCCTCTATTATTTTGTACTTATAGATACAATTAAATTGTAT
>DATKYC010000321.1:0-2592 GCA_035528695.1 Acidobacteriota bacterium
GCTGGATGGCGGCCTTGTCGGCTGCTCCACTGTCCCTAGTTTTTCCCCCTCAGCAACACCGCCATTGCATTGTAGCCGATTAGTGCAAATAGTGGTACGAGAGGAAAAACAATGATTTCAGATAATCCTCCACGGCCAATAAGGCCAATAAAATAAAGCGCCGGGTACAAAAATCGGGCTGCCAAAAAACCAAATACAAGGGATGTGAACAGGCATAAAACACTAAACTTGCCGGTTCTGAATAAAAACATCTTTGTTATAAAAATGCCAAGGCTGGAGCCCAATGGGACACCTATGGCAATAGCAATAAGGCCCCTATCCGTAGAAGAGCCTGTACCAAGTATATTTATATAGAACGTAGCCACAAAGCCAGCTAGCCCTAGCGAGTGGGCCATAATAAACTCAACCAAAAGTGACAAAAGTGATTTTATATTGCCCATTTTAATCACCTTTCAAATCTCTCATTATCAGGAGTCGCTCTACTGTTTGTACGTCGTTCTAATCTGTTTATCAATTGTATGTTATCCCTACAAGCTTCATCCCATTCATCACGATGTTTATTAGGATTGTCCGGCTAGCAGGTGCATTCTACTATCCACAGGTAGCATTGGCAACTCTGCTCGGTTGAATAGTGCAGAATTCTCGAAATATCGCCACTATTTAGCTTGCTTGTTTAGAGCCGGAGTACCTGTCGATATAGACCCATTCCCGTTCTTTCTGGTTCTCAATATCATTCATCCATTAGCCCCCCTCTATGAAACGTCCCTTAAAGCTTACCCGTCTTCCCTCCTTTCCTCCTCAGCTTGCTCATAGAATTCGGGGGACATCTTACTTATTTCCCGTCAAGACACTTCTTCCAGAGGCGTATTTCCGCCAGACAACTTCACACGTTCCGCAGATTCGCCGCGCACATTTCATATTTCGCTTTCGGCAGTCCCGTTGCTCCTTCGAGGTGTACAGGATAGCATAAGGGAGGTGGAAAGGCAAGAATAAAAAAAGAATACAGGAGACAGGACGGTGGGGCAAGCCGCCACCCTACGAAGCTATTTCTCTGCGTCCTCTGTGCTCTCTGTGGCAGATCTAAACCGTGTTCGTCTGTGTTAATCCGTGTCAGATCCTTCGACTGCGCTCAGAGCCTGCCCTGAGCCTGTCGAAGGGACGGCGTCGGTGTCTGAGTGCTTGACGGGATAACAAGATAAACAATGACTAAAACCGTGTAAATCGGTGAAATCCGTGTCTAAGATTTTTGACGGGATAACAGGATGTGAACTTTCGCATTTTCGCCGAGATGTTAACCTGGGCAACCTTGAGTTGCGGGCCCTGTAGCCTGCACCCATCGAATTTATATGATGTTCGGAGCTTTTCTCGAACATGCG
Source organism: Acidobacteriota bacterium (assembly GCA_035528695.1). GTDB lineage: Bacteria > Desulfobacterota > DSM-4660 > Desulfatiglandales > Desulfatiglandaceae > DATKYC01. The sequence goes on from DATKYC010000321.1 coordinate 1,377, forward strand.
TTTAATTCCAGATCGCGCATAAACCCTTGTTTGGCAACGAATTTGGCTTCGAAAAAGTGCGAAAGTTCACACCCTACAACCTGCGGATTAACAGATTTCAGGTTTTCGCCCCGACCATCCTCTGCGCCAGCCCCGCGATCTTCCCCAGCCTCTCGACAGACGGCTTGTCGTAGTGGGCGGACATGACGGTCCCTGGGCTCTCCGTTGATATCTCGTTTTTTTTGTGCTATAATCTGGTGTGATTATGGGATTATCGCAGAATCGGGGCCACGCCCATAGTATAGTGTAGTGCATGTTGTCCCTCGGAATGAAAGGAATGAAATACGATGAGCAAACAACGGGCGATAATTATTCTACTGGCCGTCTCGTCCCTGGCCGTAAAAGTTACTGCAGGTGAATTACCTCGACTGTCCAAAGATCTTGACCCTACGAGGCAGTCTTACCAAGAGCAAAACAAACTTCCCAACCTGCCGCAGGCATACTTCAGCATGTCCCCGGAGGATCTGGGCGACGGGCTGCGGGTGGGCGCCCTGGACGTGCCGGGCGCGGAGGACGCGGTCAAAGCCTTGGTCGCCGATGACAAGGCAGGCAAATACGCGAACCTGGACAGTCTTCTCCTTTGGAAAGACGGCAGGCTGCTTTTCGAGATGTACAACCGACGTGGACGAGTGAACGCGCCCCACTACACCATGTCCATCACCAAGACCCTGACTTCCGTTGTCCTGGCGCGTGCCATTCAGGTCGGGCTGCTGAGCATGGAGGATATTGATAAACCGGTCATCAGTTTCATGCCGGAGATTGATAGATCAAAAATCCAGCCGGGCGTCGAGACAATCACGTTGAGAGATGCGCTGTTTATGAAATCCGGCTTAAGATTTCCGCAAGAGCTTATCGTGCGCAAACTCGACGACGCCTATCAAGGGCAAGCGTACTTCCAGAAACTATTCGAATTGACGGCGCCCATAACTCCCGAAAGCAAAGAGTACAAGTATACGGATACTGACCCATCGATGATCATGATGATCATAGACATCAAAACCCCCGGTACGGTGCAGGAATTCATCGCCATAGAACTGACTGGAAAAATAGGGGCCACCTACTGCTGGGAGGATCAAGGCTGCGGCATCCCCAAGTGCGGCGCGGGCAGCAATTTCACCTCGCGGGATCTGATGAAAATCGGAACGATAGTCATCCAGGGCGGCAAGTTCAACGGAGA
>DATKYC010000322.1:0-2438 GCA_035528695.1 Acidobacteriota bacterium
AGAACTCGGCGATGCGCTGGACAAGATTGAGGCAGACAGCTCAGTAAGAGCCCTGGTCCTAACAGGAGAAGGGGACAAGGCCTTTGTGGCAGGGGCCGACATATCCCATATGGAGAATCTTTCTCCCCTTGAGGGCACTAAATTTTCGCGGGAGGGACAGGGCATGTTTTTCCGCCTCGAAAAACTCCCCATTCCCGTGATTGCATGTGTAAACGGATTCGCCCTTGGAGGAGGGACCGAGCTAGCATTGGCCTGTGACTTTATTTATGCCTCTGAAAATGCGAAGTTCGGTCAGCCTGAGATTAATCTCGGGATTATTCCCGGTTTTGGCGGGACCCAGCGGCTATCCCGGTTGGTGGGAAAGGCCATGGCGAAAGAACTTTGTATGAGTGGAGCAATGATCAGCGCCCAAGAAGCAAAGGAAATAGGGCTTGTAAACAAGGTGTTTCCCCTTGATAAGCTGTGGGAAGGGACCATGAAAACAGCCAATGTTTTGGCATCCAAGGGTAAGGTCTCTATGAGGGCGGTCAAGCGTTGCATTGATCGCGGCTTCGATGTGGATCTGTCTACAGGCTGTCACATTGAGTCCGATGCCTTTGGCATGTGTATGGCAAGTCCGGATGGCAAGGAGGGCATGTCTGCATTCTTACAAAAAAGAAAACCTGAATTCAAAGGGGAGTTAATCTAAAATGGACTTTGCATTGACTGAAGAACAACAGATGATCCAGGATATGGTCAGGCGGTTCGCGGAGACCGAGATCAGGCCGAAGGCCGCTGAGCTCGATGAAAGACATGAGCACCCTGCCGCCATTGTCAAGCAACTGGGTGAGCTCAAAATGATGGGTGTCGCAGTGCCGGAGGAGTATGGTGGGGGCGGTATGGACAATGTGAGTTATGTGCTGAGCCTTATAGAGGTCTCCAAGGCCTGCGCATCCACAGGTATTATCATGTCGGTGAACAATTCCCTTTATTGCTTTCCTGTAATGCACTTTGGTACAGAAGAGCAAAGGATGAAATACCTATACCCATGCGCCTCTGGCGAGAAGATTGGGTGCTACGGCCTGACCGAGGCTGGAGCAGGTTCTGATGCGGCAGGTCTTCGTTCTACCGCGGTGAGAGATGGTGATGAGTGGATTATTAACGGGGAAAAGAAATTTATTACCAACGGTAATGTATCTTCCTATAGTGTAATAGCGGCCGTTACTGATAAGGAGAAAGGGTACAAAGGGATAAGTGCATTTGTGGTGGATCTTGATAATACCCCAGGCTTTAAAGTAGGCCGTATTGAGGAGAAACTGGGTATTCTGGCCTCCGGGACGTCAGAATTGATCTTTGAAGACGCTAGAGTGCCGGCGGACGCTCTCCTTGGAAACGAGGGAGAGGGACTTAAAGTCATGCTCACCACGCTCGACGGTGGCCGGATAGGTGTGGCGTCACAGGCGGTTGGAATTGGCAGGGCTGTACTCGAAGAGGCAGTGGAATACGCCAAGACAAGAGAGCAATTCGGCAAGCCAATCTCGGTTCTCCAGGCCATTCAGTTTAAGTTGGCGGATATAGCGACTGAACTGGATGCTGCCGAACTGCTTACCCTTAGGGCGGCATGGCTGGAGGATAACAAGAAACCGTATGAAAAGGCGGCCGCAATGGCCAAAATGTATGCCAGTGATACTGCAATGTGGGCCGCGATCGAGGGAGTCCAGGTCCTGGGTGGATACGGATATTGCAAAGAATACCCCATGGAGAGGCATATGAGGGATGCCAAGATATGCCAGATATATGAGGGTACCAATGAAATAATGCGCCTGATCGTTGCAAGGCACCTTTTTAAAGGCCGATAAAAGACTGTGCGGACGGGAATACAGCCTGCACGCCAAATCCCCGGGCCTAATTGGTTTACCCAGACAGGCTATCTGTGCCTGAATGGATTACAAATGTTTGTCTCGTTTAGGGGTTCTATAAGTAAATTTTAGAAAAGGGGGTGCCTCATGTCCTCGATCTTTAACAAGAAAGCTTTTGATGACATTGAAAAAGGACACAAGAGGTGGCGGGAGAATGTGGAGGAGGTCTTTGCCTCCCAGCCGGAACGACTAAAAAGATTTTCTACTGTTTCAGACCAGGAAATCAACAGGATTTACACACCAGCCGATGTGGAGCAACTGGATTTCACGAGAGACCTCGGTTTTCCCGGTGAGTATCCTTTTACCAGGGGGGTCCAGCCCTCTATGTATAGAGGACGTCTCTGGACAATGAGGATGTTTGCAGGCTTAGGATCTGCAAAGGATACGAATAAGCGATTTCATCTCCTGGTGAGAGAGGGCCAGACCGGACTCTCCACCGCCTTCGATATGCCTACTTTGATGGGATATGACAGCGACTCTCACAAGGCCCGGGGTGAATGCGGTAAGTGCGGGGTTGCAATTGATACCCTCAAGGATATG
>DATKYC010000323.1:0-8646 GCA_035528695.1 Acidobacteriota bacterium
TTAGCTATTTCAACGCGGCGAAACGCTCCTTTGGCCTTCCTCCTGTATCCTGCATCTTGCCTTCCTCCTGCGGGGGATTCCACAGGGCGGGCATATTTCACCGGCGAGCGGGTATTTGTTCATTTAATGACTTGAAAAAGGATGATTGATTTGAGTGGTGAGGTGCGGGCCCCTGGCTGACGGAAAAAATTCATGATTCAAAACCGGACCCTTTTTTTGGGAAGCAGGGCGCTGCGACCCAGGGCTAATCAAAGGATGCCTTCAACAAATTGATCAGGTCCGATTTGGCCTCAAACCCCACCCCTGGGACCTTGGGCATCTTTATGCGGCTCTCTTTGACAGGCGTACTGTCAGCAAAGCCGCCAAAGGGCTCAAAGACCTTAGGGTAGGACTCGTTCCCGCCCAGTCCGAGGCCGGCTGCAATGTTCAGTGCAAACTGATGCCCGCCATGGGGGATGATCTGCTTGAGCGGCCAGCCAAGCTCTTTGCAGGCTTCAAATATACGTAGATACTCCACCAAGCCATAAGAGAGGACAGGGTCCATCTGTAGAATGTCGCGATCGGGACGCATGCCCCCGTAGCGCAAAAGGTTGCGCACATCCTGGTGGGAGAACAGGTTCTCGCCAGTGGCCATGGGCGGGCCATAGTTGTCGGTTAACTCAGTTTGCAAGGCATAGTCAAGCGGGTCGTCCGGCTCTTCGTACCAACGCAGTCCATATGGCTCTATGGCCTGGGCATAGGCGATAGCGGTCTTCAGATCGAAGCGGCCGTTGGCGTCCACTGCCAAACATTCTCCGGAATCCACTAGGTCCAGCACGGCCTCGATGCGTCGCTGGTCTTCAGGAAGGCTTGCTCCGCCGATCTTCATTTTAACCACGCTATAACCCCTGTCGAGATAGCTCTGCATCTCAGCGACCAGCCCCTGTTGTTCCTTGCCGGGGTAGTAGTAGGCGCCTGCCGCGTAAACAAACAACTCTTCCTGTGCTCTGCCCTGGTTATATCGTTCAGCCAAAAGCTTGTACAGGGGCTTAACTGCTATCTTAGCAACGGCGTCCCAAACTGCCATATCAACCACCCCCACCGCCACGGAGCGTTCGCCGTGTCCGCCCGGCTTCTCGTTGGTCATCATCACCCGCCAGATGGCAAAGGGGTCCAGGTTGTCCCGTTCGGTATCCAACAACACCTTAGGGCCAGCCTTCATGATGCGGGGGACGAACCTTTCGCGCAGAAGGCATGCCTGGGAATAGCGGCCGTTGGAGTTGAAACCGTAGCCAACCACCGGCTGACCGTCTCTGATCACGTCGGTGTACAGGGCGAGTATGGACACAGACATTGTGCTGAAGTCGATATAGGCGTTTTTGATCTCAGATGCGATGGAGACCGTCTTCTCCTTGATCTCTACTATGTTCATCTTTTATCCCTCCCGCTCTCTTTAATAGCAGCGGTTTTAGGACAGGCCCCTAAGGTGGCTCATAACCGCGTTGGTGAACTCTCGAGTGCTGGCCTGGCCGCCCAGATCCCTGGTGCGGGTGCCGCTGGCGGTAGCAGCTTCAATGGCCTTCATGAGTACGTCGGCCGCCTCCCTTTCCTCTAAGAAGTCCAGCATCATATTCACCGACCAGAGAGTTGCGATGGGATTGGCGATTCCTTTGCCCGCGATGTCCGGCGCTGAGCCATGGACGGGCTCGAACATAGAGGGGAACTCCCGTTCCGGATTGAGGTTGGCCGAGGGTGCAATGCCGATCCCGCCTGCCAGAGCCGGCCCCAAATCAGAGAGGATGTCACCGAAGAGGTTAGTGCCAACCACCACGTCGAACCAGTCCGGATGCTGCACAAAGTTGGCCGTGAGAATGTCTATGTGATACTTGTCTGTGCGCACCTCAGGGTATTCCTTTGCAAGGGCGGCAAAGCGTTCGTCCCAAAAAGTCATGGTGTATCGTATCCCGTTTGACTTGGTAGCTGCAGTGAGATGTTTGGCCGGCCGGGTGCGGGCCAGTTCAAAGGCATAGCGTAGAATACGGTCTACCCCGCGCCGAGTAAAGATGGTTTCCTGTACAACCACCTCATTTTCAGTGCCTTCAAAGAGCCGCCCTCCTATTGCCGAGTATTCCCCTTCAGTGTTTTCGCGCACCACATAGAAGTCAAGATCCTGGGGGCCCCGGTTGGCCAAGGGAGACTCTATTCCCGGCAGAAGCCTTACCGGACGCAAATTAACATACTGATCGAAACCGCGGCGGATGGGTAGAAGAAGGCCCCACAAAGAGATGTGGTCAGGCACGCCGGGTTCTCCCACTGCGCCGAGCAAGATAGTATCAAACCGGGAAAGCTGCTCCAGGGCATCCGGGGGCATCATCACCCCGTGCTTCGAATAATACCCGCAGGAGTAAGGGAACTCCTGGAATTGGACGTCAAAACCGTAGGCTTCAGCCAGTGTTTCAAGAACCCTCACCCCTTCGGGCACTACCTCTTTGCCGATACCGTCGCCCGGAATGAGGGCGATGTGATATGCCATTGCATACTCCCTTTTATAATCGTCACGTTAAATCAGCCACCCCTTTGGAAGGGGAATGTACAAGAGGCGCGTAAAGATAAGATAAAAGATGGCCACCTCAGCGGCGATTATCAGCACCCAGACCGCGAACTGGCTCAGGGTTACCCGTCGCCGAGGGTTGAAAGAAACCACCTTATTTTATTATATGGCGCTTGGAACCAAATGATAAAGGCACCCTTAGGAAAGTATGATAGGAAATTGCTTTTTGAACCTGCAGAAGCTTTAACACTGGAATCAGGAAGGTGTCAAACTTTTTTTCTGTTTTTGATCCGAGATTGATCTTTACCGGTTAGGAGAGTAATTTTGGAAGCCGACCGTGCCTGCGGCAGACAGGTGTAACGGTAGGAGGTAAGGTATGAAAATAGGGACGTCCTTAAATATTTCAATTGAAAGGACAACCTGACCATGGTATCAGGGCATGTATGCCTCGATTAGCTCGTCTCGACGCCCGCCCGCCTCGCCTGAGCCTCGCGATGGCGGGCGGGCTCCGGGTGCTTTACACCACCTTATGATACGGGGAATTGAGCGGCGCACTATATTCAAGGACAATAAAGATCGGGATAATTTTATCCAGCGGCTTGGTACTCTGCAGAAACGCAAACCGACTGCTACGCTTGGGTGTTGATGTCCAATCATGCCCACTTCCTGTTTCGGACTGGAACAGGTGGTCTGGCAACGGTAATGAGCCCTTCTGCAATAGGCTATTCAGTTCAGAGAGGTGAAACCATAACAGAAGAGAACAACTATCAACTCATGGGATAATTTATTGAATTATTTAAGGACGTCCCTATTTTCAAGTATCTTGATATGCACACTTGTCTTGGGACATGGGATGCCCCTGCGTGGAAGCCACTTGTCGAGCCGACCATGAGTGATGAAGCCACCCGTGCAAGTTACGATTAACAATAGCCACTAAAGCCCCATTGAAAGATTCCTAGTTCCGTTGTGTGAGGTTTCTAAATCTCAAGGCCATGCCGAGCGCCCTTATCGAGGTTTCCGGGCCGCTAAATACTGGAAAGTTCAATTCCTCCATTCGCTGTCTCAGTTCAGCAATCACACGTGGATTTGGACCATAGAGCCAGGTTACCAAAGGTTTTCGGTACTTGCCCCTAATCAGATTATACACCGTTTCATATGACTCAACTAATCTTCCGGCATAATCAACCCATAGCATATTGAACAGGCAATCCACATTCTCGTCGGCCATGACCGCGTTGAAAATCTCAGGGTAACGTGAGGGAAAATCCTTTATGGCCGCAGCCGGTGGCCCTATATCCACCGGAATCTCCCCCAAGTTTGGAAAAATATCGTTAAGAGAGTCCCTTGTTCGTTTGCTTAGCGTGCTGACAACCAATCCATATTTGGCGCCCTCGTCGATTGATAGCACCCCTACCCCACCGCTATTTGTGATAACGCCCATCCGCTTGCCCTCGGGCAGTGGCTGATAGGCAAACATCTTCGGCATCTCAAAGAGATCATTGAACCTCTCAAGTCTTAGAACACCTGCCTGATTACACGCCGCCTCAAAGATACGATCATCGACGGCAAGGGAGCCGGTATGGGAGGCTGATGCGCGAGCACCCTCCTGGGTTTTCCCCGATTTCAATAGTAAAACAGGCTTCCTCAGGGCAACCCTGCTGACAACTTCTAAGAATCTTCGTCCATTAGTGATGCTTTCCAGATACATGCTAATAACGCTCGTCGCAGGGTCCTCCTCCAGGTATTCCATAAGATCACTTTCATCCACATCACATTTATTCCCGAAATCGCAGATCTTACTCACCCCGAACTGAAGATCATGGTAGGGAAATGCCTGAGGATTTGTCATGCCGGTCTGGGCACAAATAGCTACTGATCCCTCCCTGAGCTTATAATACCCGGCGTCATATGGACACATGTTCAAGCCATTTGCGGTATTCACGATCCCCGCGGTATTCGGACCGATGATACGAATGCCAGTACGTTCCGCAATATCCACTATCTCGCGTTGAAGCAGAAGTCCCCCTTGATCTCTCTCCGCGAAGCCATCCGCCACCACGATAACCGCTTTCACACCCTTTTCCGCGCATTCACGTAACACCTGCGGTACAGTCTGCGCGTTTATCATAATAAGCGCCAGATCAATCCTTTCGTTTACGTCGCTCACTGCGGGGTAGACCCTCAGGCCTTGCACCTCCTTATAGTTTGGATTAATGGGGTAGATCTGCCCTGTATAGCCGGCATTCATCAAGGACTTGATCACCACAAATCCCCCGAACCAGCCCTCCCTAAAGCTTCCGATAACGGCGACGCTCCGAGCGTCGAAAAAACTGCGTAGATCCTTTCGGGAATGAGATTGGCGAGCACTACGAGTTGTCATGTGGTATCTCCATTCGTTAGAGTCTTCTTGGCCGAGGAATACGAAAACAGTACAGGGAGCAGCCCTCAACACCTATACCGAACCAGCACGCGGGAAGGAGTATAGGTAACAGGCGATATTGTGTCAAGCGAGAAAGCCCCTGATCTTAGGGTGGACTTACCTGAGAGATGTTTATCTGCATGATCGATTGATAAGAACACGCTTTTTGTGGCAAGAAGCAGAGGGAAACTATCGTTGTGTGTCAAGCACACAATGTCTGCATGATGTTGTAAAATAGGGACGTCCCACTTTTAAGAGGTGAAACCATAGCATAAGAGAACAACTACCAACTCATGGGATAATTTATTGAATTATTTAAGGACGTCCCTATTTTCCGACCCTAAGCTAAGGACAATGGTCAGCAATAGAGACCAACCGCAATAATTTAGGCTTGCTTTCTTATTTGCCTATTTGTATCTTAATCAATAACCATTTCCAAGATTCTTAGTAGTTTCTCTGATAATGCTAAACTCTAAAGCAACGGGGGCACATGCAGTGAAACCTACATTGATTAAATTTATTAAATCACGACTCCTCGTAATCTTTTTCCTTTTTCTTATTGGGCTGAGTTTAACACTCACCTGTGCACCGACTAGACATGAATTAAGCAAGAAAGATTTTCAAGCACTGCAACTTCTGTGGGTGAAAAGTCTTCAATATAGCACCCGTATTGAGGTTGTGAGGGAGTTAGAAAGGCGAAAAGACATTGACAACTTATTATCACTCTTTGCCAGTGCCACCGTTATGTACGGAAGGTATAATTCAAATATACAAGCCAAAGACTGTATATTTATTATAAAAGCCCTCGGAAGACTGAAAGATCCAAGAGCCTCAAGCTCCATCATAAAAGCTGCCCGTCTATTCCAAAATAAAACAATTAGGCAGGCTTGTTTGCAAGTATATAAAGAGATTGTAGGCCCGGAGGTCACATTCCCAGTTGAAGATTACCTGAGCGATCCTGACCCTGAGATTCGTTGGATAGCTCTGCACACACTGGGTTATATTAAGGATCCTGATAGCATAGAAGCTATTTTCCCGCTTCTTTATGACAAGGATCCCGATATTCGTTGGAAAGCCATTACTGTTTTAGGTGATATTGGGAATCCAAAAGCAATTAACAATATAAGCCTACTTTTAGCAGATAGGGAGGAGTCTGTTAAGGGCCGTGCGGAGGTTGTTTTGCGGGAATTAGGCGTATCAGAAGAAAAAATAAGGGATTGGAAAAAAAAGGCAAAACAATTATCTCTTGAAGATGCATACCATACAAAAATTGCCTATCAAAAGGCTGTTATGGAAAAAGACGCACTAAAGGTAAAGCTTGAGAGCGAGGCTGATGTCAAAAGGCAATTAGAGAGTTCCTTAAAAGAACAGGAGGTAGCCTTTAAAAGGCAAGAGGAACTTGTCTCATCCCTCTATGAAAAAGAGCGACAGCTCAAGAGCAAGGTTTTTCAGCTTAAACAGGTCCAAAGGGAATCTGAAGAAAACCGAAAGAAATTGGAAGAACTTAACAATAGGGCTGAAGAGATAAACAAGGAATTACGGCAGACAAAATCCGATAAGGCAACAGCGAGCATCAAGAAAGAACTGGATAGAATCCTTCAGGCAAAATCAAAGGCAGAAGCAGATGCAAAGAACCTAAAGGCGAAGGAGCTAACGCTTCGTGACGAAGTCTCAGCTCTCAAGGCCAGGTCAAAAGAGGCCAGTATAGAAGCTGAGAATGCCAAAACAGAACTGGCAACCATGCGCACACGGGAGAAGAATTTATCTGGCCAGATAGATGAGCTCAAAAACCGCCTCAAACGTGGGATGGCACCAGTGTTGGTGGTCTCAAAGCCAGCAAACGGACTCAACATTGAATCATCCACCACCATGCTCCATGTAATCGCTGTTGACGATAGAGGGATTAGCCACATCGACGTATCGTTAAATGGAAAACCTGTAAGGATTGATGTCACAAGGGGAATCAAGGTTGTGGATACAAAAAAGGACACGATATCCAGGAAAATGGATATAACACAGAGGCTGCCACTTGAGTATGGGCAAAATATCATTACGGTATCAGTGAGAGATACCGATGGCATGACTGCAGAGGAGGACATCACCGTTATACGCGAAGAAGAGCACGGCAGGATATGGGCAGTAGTGATTGGCATTAACCACTATCAAAACACCCGAAATCTGAAATATGCGGCAAACGATGCATTGGCTTTTAAAAAATACCTCAATGACTATATTGGAATCCCAGATGAAAATATCTTCCTTTTACTTGATCAGGGTGCTACCCAAGCTGAGATAAAGAGCCTGCTGGGGACCAAGATAAAACGAAAGGCTGGCAAGGATGATACGGTCATTATCTTTTATGCTGGCCACGGCGCTGTGGAAACAGATCCCCTTGATCCGGACGGTGATGGATTTGAGAAATACCTCTTACCCTATGACGCACGTTTGGATGACCTCTATTCAACTGCCATTGCCATGAAAGAAGTTAAAACAATCTTTCAGCGAATTCATGCTGAACGACTTATTTTTATTGCAGACACATGTTACAGCGGTGCCAGCGGCGGAAGAACCACGCTTGCCTCAAAAACACGTGCAACCCTGTCTGAGAAGTTCTTTGAAAGGATCGCCAAAGGCAAGGGCCGGGTTATTATTTCAGCCTGCTCAGCCAATGAAATCAGCAAGGAAGATGACAGACTCAAACACGGAGTCTTTTCCTATTATCTCCTGAAAGGCCTGAAAGGTGCAGGCGATTTTGATGGGGATGGGATAATAACCGTCAGTGAACTGTTTAGTTTTCTCTCTCGCAGAGTTCCAGAGGCATCCGGACAGGATCAACACCCGGTCAGAAAAGGGGAAACAGAAGGGGAACTGGTAATAGGGCGGGTTAAGTGAAATAGGCCCGGATGCGTGCAAAAGCCTGGTGAGATGTCACTCATGCTCCTATAAATTTAAGGACGTCCCTCTTTTACCCAAACTTCGTTTGAACTAAAATGTTATTTGACCCTGTGCGCGCATCTCCATAGGAAGTAAGCTATTGTAGATAAAATTATTAACTGGTGTTTCTACTCCTACTTCCTGACCTAAGCGCACCACAGCTCCATTTTGCGCCTCCAGTTCCGATGGCTTTCCATCCATAATATCCCGCTGCATTGAGGCTGTTCCTTCCGAAGGTAGGGCATCAAGAAATTTCATCGTTTTGACAACAACGTTTTCAGGCAAGTCGATATCGCGTGCTCGCGCAACATCGTAGATCTCAAAAATTGTCCGCTCTAACATCTGACGCGTACCGGGTTGACTGCGAAATATCCCGATAGGAGCTCGAGTGATTGCCCCCATACCACTCCAAGCTGTAATGAGCACGAACTTCTGCCACATGGCAACGTGAATGTCTGAAGGGATATTCACTGTTATCCCCGATGTTCGTTCAAATGCTTTACGTAGCAATTCGACACGATCACTGGGGCGATTATCCAATTCACCAAACCTAATGAAAGGATCTGTCCCGGCATGGCAAATATGTCCTGGTTCAGAGATATAAGAAATAAGCCCACACAATCCACCTAAAACATGTTCCTGGCCCAATACGGCTGCCAGCTGCGAAGGTGCTTCAACTCCATTTTGAAGCGGAAGCACAAAGGTCTGCGGCCCAACCATAGACTTCATAGCTACTGCTGCATCTGAAACCTGCCATGCTTTG
>DATKYC010000324.1:0-4485 GCA_035528695.1 Acidobacteriota bacterium
GGAGGGATACAGGGTGGCCAGGAAAGATATGACGACCGCAGCCAAGGCCACAAAAAATATATCTCCGAACTCGACGCGGACTGGAAGGGTAGAGATATAGTACACATCTGAGGGCAGGCTTATGAAGCGGTATTTTGCCAGCATGTGACAAATACCTAACCCCGAGCCAAGTCCTGCGAGCGTGCCAACCAGCCCAACCACAATGCCTTGGAGCATAAAAACCGACATAATACTTCTTGCCGAAGCGCCCATGGCTCTGAGTACTGCTATATCCCTCGTCTTTTCCATGACCACCATAACCAGGGTGCTGATGATATTGAGGGCACCTACAAGGACAATCATGGTCAGGATAACAAACATGGTAACCTTTTCCAGTTTGAGAGCGGCAAAGAGGCTCCGGTTCATCATCTTCCAATCCTTGGTCCAGTATGGATAACCCAATTCCTCTTGTACAGTATTGGCAATCTTGCTAGACTTGTCGGCATCATCCACTTTGGCTTCCAAGCCTGTCACCTTGTCCCCAAGCCCCAGAAAATCTTGCGCTTCCGCCAGAGAAACAAACACCATGCTGGCGTCATACTCATACATCCCTGAATCGAAAATGGCAGTAAGCCTATATTTCCTGGTGTGTGGTACTCTGCCCAAGGGAGTCAGTTTTCCCTCTGGTGAGAGAAGAGTCAAGACGTCGTTTGGATATGCCCCTATTTTCTTGGCAAGTTCTGCACCAATGATGATGGCGGGCAGGCCATCAGCACTCTCCTTGAGAGAGGCCAGTGAACCCATTTTTATCATCTGCTCGATCCCCAGGACCTTGCCCACACTTTCCGGATCGATCCCCCTTAGCAAGGCCCCTGAGACATTGCCCGAATTATTCACCATGACCTGTGTGTATATGAAGGGAGTTGAGGCAATCACCCCCTTAACCCTGCCAATCCTTTCCGCAATTTCCTGGTGATTATTAAATGATCCCCCAAAATTCAATACCAGCAGGTGAGAGTTAACTCCCAAGATCTTAGACATCAGGTCCGCTCTAAACCCATTCATCACTGACAGGACAACCACAAGGGCCATAACACCCACCATGACACCCAAGATCGAGATCACAGTGATAACGGATATGAAGGCCTGCTTCCGCTTGGCCCTAAGGTATCTCATTCCAATAAACAATTCGAAAAACATGGGTGGGCTCATCCTATCGGGATCTCATATGGGGAAACAGGATCACGTCCCTGATGGAAGGGGAATCGGTCAGCAACATCACAACCCTGTCAATTCCTATCCCTTCGCCTGCTGTAGGTGGCATCCCATATTCTAATGCCATTATGTAGTCCTCATCCATAAACAGCGCCTCCTCATCACCTGCGTCTCGAAGAGACACCTGTTGCTCAAATCTCTGCCGCTGATCTGCCGAGTCATTTAGTTCAGTAAATGCATTTGCTATCTCTCTGCCTCCGATGAAAAGCTCAAAGCGATCAGCAATGTCGGGGTTCTGGTCATTGCGTCTGGAAAGTGGTGACAATTCGATAGGGTAACCAGTAACAAAGGTGGGCCTGATCAATTTTGGCTCAACGAGGTGATCGAAAAGCTTAGTTAGGATCTTTGGATGACTATCTCTTTTGGACAGGCCTATCTGGCATTCATCTGCAAATTTCGCCGCGTATTCCTTGCGGTGGAAGATCTCTTCATCTACACCTCCTATCTCTCTTAGAGAATCGAAAAGGGATATTCTGGGCCAGGGCGGTGAAAAGTCAATGGACTGGTTTTGATATTCAATCGAGGTGCGGCCAAAGATCTGGAGAAGAACTTGGTTGAAGAGTTCCTGTGTCAGATCCATTAGATCTTGGTAGGTAGCGTAGGCCATGTAGAACTCGAGCATGGTGAACTCTGGGTTATGCTTTATGGAAATACCTTCGTTCCTGAAATTCCTGTTGATTTCAAAAACTCTCTCAAGGCCACCCACCACCAACCTCTTGAGATAAAGTTCAGGTGCAACTCTAAGGTAGAGATCCATGCCAAGGGAATTGTGAAAGGTCTTAAACGGTCTGGCCGTCGCTCCACCCGGAATGGGCTGCATCATTGGAGTCTCCACTTCGAGGAAATCTTTCTGTATAAAGAATTCCCTGATAGCCTGGATAATCCGACCCCTCATGACAAATACCTCTTTGACGTCATCATTTGCGATCAGGTCCAAGTATCTTTGACGGTACCTTATTTCAACATCTGTAAGGCCATGCCACTTTTCCGGCAGCGGCCTTAACGACTTCGCGAGGAGCGCTATATCTTGAGCAAGGACAGTCAGTTCACCAGTCCTTGTACGAAAAAATGTCCCCTTGATACCTATAAAATCACCAATGTCCATCAACCTAAAAATTTCGAATTTCTCTTCTCCTACTTTGTCCTTTCTGATATAGGCCTGAATTCGACCTGTTTGGTCTTTGATCTGGGCAAAGGTGGCCTTTCCAAAATCCCGCAGAGCCATTATCCTTCCAGCCACAGAGTGTGTGCCGATCTCCTGCGCCAAGCTCTCTTCGTTCATATGCCCAAAGCGTTTGAGGACCTCGGATATTGTGATATCGACCTGATATCCGCTAGGATAAAGATTGACACCCATAGCCTCCAATTTCCGGCCTTTCTTGATCCTTTCATCAGTAACTGAACTTGTCTTCCCCATAAGTGATCTCGGTTTCGCTTTTCGGTTCTCTAGGAAATAAAATAATCTGCCGCCTCAAGCAGACCTAAATTTGCTGGTTGCCCCGCCCCATGAGTGCCTTTAAGCCATAAGGTAAATTATATGCTCTCAGCAAATTAACCTTAATTATTTATTCCAACTATGTTCTCTAGTCAAGGTAAAAGGCCACTGCAGGAGGCCACTGAATAAAGCTCTATTCTGCGAAAAAACGCTGTAATAATGATTTGTTGTTCTTTTGGCATGGTTTCCTGCGGGGTTTGATTTGACAGCAAGTTCAAAAAATATGATAAAGGAAGCATTCACTGCCAACGAGACCCTGACTGACGGCCAGGAAAATCCGAAGGAGGTCCAGTAAAGATCTTGCCCGATTCGTCCGTTATTCTTTTTCCGCATAGTTACCTCACGCTCCCTGATCTAAAAAAGGTCCGCGCTCACTTCGAGGTGTTGATCATCTGCCAGCCATGGTTCATGGAGCTACCCCTACAAGGCACTGATAAAAGAGATGATTTCTCTACTGAAATGGTAAACCCTCCGGCTGACCTTAAGCCACCAGGAGATTTCAAGAGCCTTCTCTCTGAATACAAACTGTGGGCAAGGCAGAACCAGGATAAGGGGTACACAGCCTCACTAGGAGCTACGCAACTAGCAGCCTTTCCAGAGGATGCCCCGTGGGAGATCAGACAGATGATTCGCCGAATAGGCAGGCACCCACTTGCCCCCGCGGAGGGCCGGGCACTCAAATGGCATCTCATTCTCCACCTGGCTCGCGAATTTGAAGAAAATCGAGTGGAGGCCGAAGAGATGCTCCGGCAACTGAAACAGCGAAAATCCCCCCTGGAAGAGGCACTGGGAGAAGAGGCCCCATCGCCAGGCATATTCGATGATCTGCCACAATCCGGCACCTATCCCTCTTCTGATGAGCATCGCCTCAGGCTGATCCTTGAGGCCTGGCTTGGCCTTTTTGGAAAATACGTTCCTGATGATGGGTTACTGGTCACTCTTGATCCACAAGTCATGAGCTATGTGATGGAGATCTTTGACATCCAGACTTTTAGCCTATCTACGAAGGCGGAGGGATACTCTGCTCCCAAGCCTCCTTCTAGTTCAACGGAAACAGGCTTAAAATATGTTCAACTACCTTCAGATGACGGCACCGCCCATGCAGACCCTTTAACCGCCGGGCTTTCGGGCAAAACCATTTTTTTGGTGGAAGGGCAAATTTACCCCGGCGCCTGACTTGCACATTGGCGAAACGCTTACCCTGATCACTCAAATAGGGCAGGAAGCAATGTCCTTGGACAAAAGATGCCGGGTTTAGCAACCTCACTCTTTCGTGATTCACAGGGTACGGAGGGCAAATCCCCCTATGAACAAGAAAGATTCAAGGATTGAGAAACTGAAACGTAACGGCTGGACCAAGCAGTTTATTGCTGGAGAGCCTCGTATCAGCGAAGCAGTTGAAATGTATGAGCAAGCAGGCTTCGAGGTCCACCTCGAACCGTTGCCGCCAGCCGAGCAACTGCTCGAAGATCTGCCAGGAGATGGTCCGGATGCAGGTGAGTGCCGTCAGTGCTTTCTTGGTTTCGAAGATCAGTATAAAATCATATTTACGCGACCTAAGAAGGGTGGCTCCAGCCAGGATGACGAGCTCTATTAGGGAAACCCCGCCCTCCGGTCGCCGCCAATCATTCTTTGACGGCTTCGTAAAAAGTCCAACTGCTGCGTTACGCTTCATCTTTCGTCATTGCGGCGTACTGTAGGTACGCCTCATTCCTCAAGATTGTCCGCGCTGCGCT
>DATKYC010000325.1:0-3021 GCA_035528695.1 Acidobacteriota bacterium
CCCTGGTCAATAAGAATTTCCGAGCAGGGTCCGCAGGGGCCGGTATCTCCCATAGCCCAGAAGTTATCCTTCTCTCCTAAACGCACGATTCTCTCCGGGGGGACACCAATCTTTTCTTCCCAGATTCTATAGGCTTCTTCATCTTCTTCATAGACTGACACGTACAACTGCTCTGCCGGCAGTTTGTAACCGTCGATCAACAGTTCCCATGCCCATGTGATGGCCTCTATCTTAAAATAGTCTCCAAAGGAGAAGTTCCCTAGCATCTCAAAAAAGGTGTGATGCCTCGACGTATAGCCAACGTGCTCGAGATCATTGTGCTTTCCCCCAGCGCGCATGCACTTCTGTGAGCTGGCAGCCCTCGTGTAACTTTTTTTCTCTTCTCCGAGAAAGACCCTCTTGAACTGCACCATTCCTGCATTGGTAAAAAGAAGGCTGGGGTCCTCTTTCGGGATGAGTGAAGAACTCTCCACAATCTCGTGACCGTGTGCCTTGAAGTAGTCTAGATATTTTTGCCTGATTTCTCTGAAGTCCATTTCATGATCCGTCTATTCGATTTTTCTATGATATTGTTAGGTATCAGGTCAATCGGGGGTTCACCGTTCCCCGCCAACCACTGGTTCATTTTTCAGCGTGTTTCTTCTGAGTAGCGCTACTCTTTTCTTTTAGCTCCTTGAGACCAGTCTTCTCCAGGATAAGGTTTCTTATATTTTCGATAACGTCTTTGTGTTCGTTTAAAAAGAGCCTTACATTGCTTCTTCCCTGACCGATTCTCTCGTTCCCGAAGGAGTACCATGCACCGCTTTTCTCGATGATCCCCAAGGAAACACCCAAGTCGAGAATGTCACTCTCCTTGGAGATACCATGTCCGTACAGAATATCGAACTCAGCTTCCTTGAAAGGGGGTGCGATCTTATTTTTTACTATCTTTACCCGTGTCCTGTTGCCTACGACCTCTTCACCTTCCTTGATGGCACCAATCCGCCGGATATCGAGGCGTTGAGTCGCGTAGAATTTCAGGGCGTTCCCTCCGCTGGTTGTCTCGGGGTTTCCGAACATGACACCGATTTTCATCCTGATCTGGTTTATAAAGATGACAGAGGTCATGGATTTACTGATGGTGGCTGTGAGTTTTCTCAGGGCCTGGGACATCAGCCTGGCCTGCAAGCCCACATGATGATCACCCATTTCCCCTTCAATCTCGGCCCTCGGTACGAGCGCTGCTACGGAATCGATGACCAGGGCATCAATAGCGCCGCTTCTCACGAGGATCTCGGCGATATCCAGGGCCTGCTCACCAGTGTCGGGTTGCGAGACCAGCATACTATCTACATCCACACCGAGCTTCCTCGCGTAGTTGACGTCAAGGGCATGCTCAGCATCGATAAAGGCGACCATCCCTCCGTTTGCCTGCGCCTCAGCAGCCACATGGAGGGCCAGAGTGGTCTTTCCAGAGGACTCCGGCCCAAATATCTCAATAACCCTTCCTCGTGGGATACCACCAGTGCCGAGAGCCAGATCCAGTGCAAGGGATCCAGTGGATATGGTCGGTATGTCGATCACTCTTCGCTCTCCCATTTTCATTATGGAACCACGACCAAACTGTTTCTCAATCTGAGAAATTGCCTGTTCCACAGCTCTCTCTTTATCCATAGCTCTCCCCTTTCGTCATGTACGTGAACTAAAGTCTAAAGCGCCTAAAGCGACTTGAGTTATGTATCTTGATCATTTTCGGATTCAGACACTTTGAATCAATTCGGCCACTTTAGATTATCTTTTAACAGGTTCCAACCAAGGGCCATTCGTTCAGTTTGGTATATATGGGGCCACCGGGCTTTAGATCGCTCTTGAAAAGGACCAGCTCTCCCAGAGCACTCTGTGGACTGGTGACCCCCTGATGCCTTGACAAAATTTCGTTAAGATCGATGCCGGCATTTACACCTTTGCGGAATCTTCCAAGGGTCAGATGAGGTTTGAACGGCCGCTTTTCCTCCTTTATCCCAAAGGGAACAAGTTGCTTTTGTAAGTCGTCCCTGAAGATGGACATTCTCTCGAGGTCTCCCTCGAGGCCGACCCAGACCACTCTTGGATTACGCCTGCCCCCGAAAACTCCCATCCCTTGTAGGAAGATATTGTAAGGGCCATATCTTTGGCAAACCTGTGTGACGGCCTTGCCGATTCCTTCGAGTTGATCCGTGCTGATGTTGCCCATGAAAACAACGGTAAGGTGCATGTTTTCAACCCTGGTCCATCTCACATCCAGGGGAGATTTTTTCATCTCTTGCGAGACTTGAGAAACAGTTCTCCTGATCTCCTGAGGTAGCTCAAATGCCAGGAAGGAACGGATCTCCATTAAGGTGCCTCCTCACCCAATCTAATGCCATCATTGCGGTATTCAATTTAACCTGCTCACGGTTGCCCCAGAAACGGTATCTTCTCGAAAAAATATCCTTACCAGAGGCTAATCCTATATGAACCGTACCGACCGGTTTCTCCTTGGTTCCGCCATCAGGTCCCGCGATGCCTGTAACAGCCACCCCCAGGTCTGTTTTAATGCGCTCTTTTATACCTCGAGCCATTTCGCGCGCTGTGCTGTCACTCACCGCACCGTGCGTTTCAAGGGTCTGGGGCGAGACGCGAAGCAGGTCAACCTTGGACTCGTTGCTGTATGAGAGAACCCCACCCTGAAAATATTTTGAACTACCAGGGACATTTGTGAGCTTGTGACCGATTAGTCCCCCTGTGCATGACTCGGCAACGGAGATGGTGAGGTTTCTCTCTAAAAGCATATGACCTACCATCCCTTCCATGGTTTGAGTACCGGTGGCAAAGATGTAAGGTCCCATTAGGCCTCTTATCTCCTCTTCCACTGTGTCCAGCTCATTTGTCACTGTTGGCTCATCTTTGCCCCTTAAACTGATAGTAATGTGGTTTTCAGGAAAATGCGGGTAAAATCCGAAAATAATACCCTCTGTTCTACCTTGAATATCCTTGAAGATTTCGGCAATGCTTGGTTCGCCT
>DATKYC010000326.1:0-2066 GCA_035528695.1 Acidobacteriota bacterium
GAGCTCGTCCAGGCTGTGATCATGATCTACATCCATGACCTCCCCGATCTGGTGAGGTGATGAGATAATCGACGCTAAAGCTCCTGCGTGCTTGTGTCGCCAGCTATCCTTACCGGGTTGATCCATTTCAAAGCCGTGAACATCATGCTTGATAGTTCCCACCCTGAGTCCGCGGCGGGTGAGCTCGGGGATCAGCTTTTCCAGCAGGGTAGTTTTTCCTGACCCTGAGGAGCCCACAAACAAGACAATGGGGAGATTTTTAACCGTTTTCACCGCTGCTCCCCTCCATCTATCAACTCATCCCCGCTGAATATGCTTCTGAAAATCCTATTCTCTTCCTCAATACATCTCTTCTGCAAGATTCGGTATTTCTCCAGCAGCTCTTTGCCCTTTATGGTCAGATGGGCCCCCTTTTTTCTGTCCGTATCCACAATCCTGCTATTTAAGTACTTTTCAGTCGCCTTAACCTTGCTCCACACCGCCTTGTAAGACATCTTCATAACCTTTGCAGTCTGATTTATTGATCCTGTCCTCTCAATATTTTCCAGGATCTCCTTTCTCCCCTCGCCGATGACTATGCGGTCATCTTCATCGACAACCCACTGCCTTGATTTAAGTTTAAAAGCTACCATCTTCGTCTCCGTTTACTTCAATCCACAGTTGACCGCTCTTGGATGGATCATATCCGCCCAAGGACGTAACCCGATTACGGAAAGCCTGGGATTGGATTGTCTCCAAAACCGCTTGAATATTGGACTGATCCAGCATCCCGGTTGGAATAACAAGGTCGTACTGTTCTCTCTCCATGGGAATAAAGTCCAGATTTAGTGCCCTGGCCGCCGCATAGATGCCCATACCGCAGTCAGCCGCACCACTAAGGACATCCACAGCCACCGACATATGCGTGAATTCCTCGTGGTCATACCCCTTGATAGATTCGGGCTTCATCGCCAGCCGGGTCAGCTTGTAATCAAAAAGGACGCGGGTGCCCGATCCAGCCTGACGGTTTACAAAGGTAATATCGTCTCTCCCTAGGTCTGCTATTCCTTTTATCCCTTTTGGATTCCCCTTTGCCACAATCAAGCCTTGATCTCTCAAGACCAGGTGATAGACGCTCACGGGAACACCTTTAAGGTATCTTTTGATGTAGGAGAGGTTATATTGGCCAGTCTCAGGATCCAAAAGATGTGAGCCTGACATGTGACATGTCCCTTTTCGAAGCGCCCTCAGGCCACCAAGACTTCCAACATTGCCTGATGAAACACGAATATTCTCTCCTTTACGTCTGATCTCGTCAGCCAGGATATCAAGGGTAATGTCATGACTGCCGATAATAACGATGGTATTCAGGAGATCATCCACATCAACAAGGAGCTCCGCCTCGATTTCCTCCCGTTGAGAGACCCCCTCTGAAAGTGCTGGAATTCTAATTATGCCTTCCGCCCTGGTGAGGGTAGTGATAGAGCCTGCGGCCCTGGCGAGCGGCGTAGCAACGTATCTTGAACCCACCCTACCTATATTGACCCGCAAGAACTCTTCCAATCCCAGTTTGGAGGGTATATCCCGAGTGGGTTGCACCTTAATAGTCCTGGGCTTATGGGCATGAGAGCCTTGAAGGTTATAAAGAAGGGGTCTTACAAATTGCTCGAATGAGAGGGTTGCTGAAACAGCATAGCCCGGGTTGCCCACCACAGGTTTCCCATTCACCACGCCCAGGATGGTGGGTTTACCAGGCATCATGGCTACACCGTGGACAAGCACCTCTCCCATTTCACTGATAATATGGACGGTGTAATCCTTACTTCCAGCCGATGACCCTGCGTTCATAATGACCACATGTGCCTCAGAATCAACCGCCTGTGCCAGTGCGTTACGTATCTTTTCTTCATTATCCGGTACAATATCATATACCGTCGGTATGCCTCCCGACTCGCGGACCAGCCCTGCCAGGATAAGGGTGTTATACTCAATTATCTGACCCCTGCTCAATGCCCCCTCCTCTTTGAGATCAGCATAGTGCACAAGCTCCGAGCCCGTGGGGATTATGGCCACGCGGGGTTTTTGCC
>DATKYC010000327.1:0-2787 GCA_035528695.1 Acidobacteriota bacterium
AAGACATAGACATCATTTGCCGGGAGGAGGGGGAAATAGTTACTGCTGCTATTGGCGAATGTCTGAAGAAGAATAGACCGCTGTCATCGGTGGGCGGAATAACTATAAGGGAGGATGGCAGAATTATTGATACTGACTTCAGGCTTGATCTCCCGGAAGACCTGGATCATTACCCGTCACCCTATCTTAACGATATTATAGATCTCAAAGGCATATCCACCGCTCCCATGCTTGCCTCTAGGGGATGCAAATCTCATTGTCTATTCTGCATTACCCCTTCATTCAGCCGAGCCAAAATCCGGCACCATTCAGCCAAAAGGGTTCTGGATGAAATGGAATACCTTGCCGATAAAGGAGTCCAGGGGTTCTCGTTTGCAGATCCAAACTTCACCGCGTCACCTGAAAAGACTTTAGAAATTCTACGTGGAAAAATAGATAGGGGGATCAAAACACCCCTGTGGTGTGAAACAAGGGCCGACCTAGTGGATAAGCAAATGCTAAAAACACTCCGTGAAGCCGGTGCGTCTAAGATTGCATTTGGTCTTGAGTCAGCCAGTCAAGAAGTCCTAAAGGGCATGGGCAAAGGCATTGACCTTAAACACCTGCGCCAGATAGTTGATATTGCCCAATCATTGGGTTTGCAGGTTCAGCTTTACTCTATTTATGGACTCCCCGGCGAAACAGTTGAGCAAGCCCGCCAAACCCTCGATTTTGTTAGAGCCTGTAAAGTGCCGATTGAAACAAACTCACTTGCCCAGCAGATGCAGCTTTATTTCGGAAGCATTTATGAGAGAAACCCTCGCAAGTATGGGTTTAAGGCGTTACCATTCTATCGTCCAGCCTACATTTCAATTGGGGATCAATACGAAACAGAGAGTCTAACTAAGAAAGATATTCGTAAAATTCGCAATCTCTGGGCTCTCGCTTCCGAAAAGACAAAGCAGGATGCCCACAATAAAGAAGGTTCCTTTGAGGTTCTGGATGTCCTCTTGCGTAATGAAGAAGACCTTTGTGATGAAGAAGCATTCTACGAATACGGTGCTATTGCCAGTTGTTCTCTTGAGGAGCAGGGGCTTCTCTGGAGATTTATAAATGGATATGTTAACCGACTGAAACCGGGTAAGTCCCGTTTGAATCAACTCATCCACAAACTAGATATCTTCAAAGAAACTGACCAGGGTGCACGAGCCAAGAGCAGGCTGATTCTTGATTGCTACAGTGAAATGGATGGCATTCCCTTTGAAGGAATGAGGGCAGGATACTGGGACATTACGCTTGGGCAAAGTCTCTTCCTGCCCTCATTTGAGAGGAATTTTATCGGGGTTCGTGAGGGGGAACGAGTGATATTCGAGTTTGTATTTCCTAAAGACTATATTCCAGTGGAGTTCCGAGACAAGATTGTAAAGGTATGGGCAAAGGTTCATAAGGTCTTGAATCCCGTCAAGGTTAAATCTGTCAAAGAACTCAAATCGTTGAATATCCGAAACCACTATCCCTTATTTGACCTTGATCGTTTGCAGCAGGAAAACAAGTTCCTACACTACCTTGCTTTGAAAGGTATTCCTGAACAGGATCTAGTGCGAACGTCGGTCCAATTCCATTTTTTGATGCTTATATTCTATTATGCGAAACTCCACAAGGTCAAGGACATCAAACGAATGGCGAAATTGTTAATGAATGACAAGAATGCGCTTAAAGCTCTAGGAGATGTGCTCCTTTTAGCAGGAAGATTCCCTGAAGCTGCCTATTACTACGGCAAAGCTAATTCCAATCAGACCAGCACAATGATTGGGAAAGCCCGCGCACTCCTTTTGGGTGATGAGCCGCAACAGGCTCTGGAGATTCTGAATTCCATGCCTGAGAACACTAGCCTTGAATTTCAGGAGGTCCTTTTAGATTGTTTAAAGGTTGTTCAGCCTCGCTCAAAACGAATTCCATCGCTAGATAAAAGTATTCTCGATGTGAAGGTCAAAACTGCTTTAGATAGCGAGTAAGGGAGGCCGGGCCTTCCAGACCTCCGGCTGTCACGGCTGTAACCGCCCCTACTACAACGAGCGGCCAGGAGGGCCATTGTACAACTATCCGCGCCGCTTAACTCCGGATGAGGTCGAAGAAGCGATAAAGGAAGCAAGGGTTATCTTGATAAGGATAGAAGAGAAACGCAGACAATTCCACCCACTATCGCCACAAAATGAAGATAGATAATGCGTAAAGTGGGCATTATTGCTATTGACTTTTGGAAAAAGCGTGGTATACGATGGCCTATTGGCGCTGTATATTGTATAGGGAGAAGGGGAGTGGTCACTCAAGGAAATATCCTAGAAGGGAGCTTGAGAAGAGGTAACCGACAAAGACGATTTCCACATAGTTAAAAGTTCGTGGGAGCGGATAGGTCATACTACATCCAACCGCTCCCCAGTTAAGATTGTGAGAGGAGAACATTGAAATGCCTATCCTTCATCGAAGTAGGTGCATAGTTGCTGGCATTTCTCTCGTTTTGCTTGTTCTGCTTGCCACGTCTTGTGCTCCAGCGACCACACCGACGGCTACACCAACGACCGCGCCGTCACCAACTCCCACTGCAATGACGGTGCCGCTGCCTACCCCTACAATCACTGAGCCTCTCGCCACGACACCTGAGGAGGTACCGGTCGAGGTCACCGAGATCGTTGACGAGGAGGATGGGGTCCCCCAACGGATCGAGGACTTGAGCCAGCTTCCCTGGGGCCAGGTGGAACACGTCGAGGTGGTCTATTTCCATCTCACCCAACGCTGTTCAGGCTGTAT
>DATKYC010000328.1:0-6133 GCA_035528695.1 Acidobacteriota bacterium
GCCATCTCAACCAAGAGGTTTTGGAAGACCAAAAATGACGGGGGCTGCGGGTTCACCGGAACTTGACAAATTAGAGGCTGCTGCCTTGCCCGAGCTAAAGAGGGTTATTGTGGCCTTTGGAAATCGCCTGGTAATGGAGGAGAACCTTGAAAAGGCCTTAAACAGTTTATTGGAAGGCGAGAGAGTACCAAAAAAATTGGCTACCCCTGCTACTCCTGGCAGCCAGAACATCTACGGGCTGTCAAAGTTGGCCATGGAACACTTCGACAAAGCCAAAGGGTACTTGCGTGAAGGGAATTGGAGTGAATACGGCAGGGAATTGGAACAGTTGGAGAAAGCCCTGAGAGAAATGTCAGGTATGACGAAGCAAAAGTAATAATGTGCAATGCCTAATACTTTGGTCAGACCGTTTGGCATCCAATCTGACAACAGTCCTGCTTACATTTTAGGGTCACTTGAGTCAAGTGGATAGCCACTTTTCTTTATTAGAGACTGAAAGCCAGGCCCCCCCCACAAGTTCCTGAGATCTGTATCGCGGCGAGCCCAGTCCTGCACAGACTGGTCAAGTACGACCGCCCTCTTCAGATGAGCGATGCTCTGTGACACCTCCCCTTTAAGGGCGAAGAGACATGCCAGATTGTAGTAAGGGTCCACATACCCCGGCTTTAGTTGGATCGCCTTTTCAAAGTTTACCCGGGCCGCCTGGTAGTCTCTCGCATGAAGGTATATGACTCCCAGGTTGTTCAAGGCCTTCATATACCTCGGATCTATCCTGAGAGTTTCCACATAAAGGCGCCGCGCATCCTCCAAACGGCCACTCTTGTGAAAGGCCATGCCCCTGTCAAATAAATCTCTTGCACCACTTTTGGATACCCGCTCAATGGGTAGTGGTGGTTTCTTGTCTGGATTCTCAGATGAAGCCCTGGTGTACGAGGACCCAAGACCCGTGCTTGAATAGGACGCAAACCCAATGAAGATAACTATGGAAATGAGCGAGATCCACACGGACGCCCTCGCCAGAAAGGATCTCTTTTCTTCTCCTTCAAGCGAGCGTATCCAGCCATATTTTAGATAGCGTTCGTCTCCTTCTCTGTGCGCCTTCTTCAGGGCTTCGTGGATGGAACTCATAGGGTATAACCAGTTTGTTGTGTTTGTGGTGTCCGTGGAATTTTTCGGGTTTGGGAGATATCCCCTTTGGAGGTTTCCTGATTTCCCCGAAGATAATTGATAAAACTTAAGTGTAATTTCATTTTCATCTTTGGGGGTATCCGCAAAGTAAAATATTTCATTATATTGTTCAGTTCGGTTAAGGTTCTATTAAGATTTTTGCGTTTACGTTAATTTAAAAGGGTATTGCTAGAAATGTGCCAAAACATGAAATAAATCGACAACTGAATTTGATATTATTTCAAGCTGTTAGAGTAATAATAAGAGAAAGGTAAAATCACGAGTATGTAAAAAAATGCTAATGGTTGTATTATTCTCAGCTGCACTTAATGGTAAAATTATAAAAATAAATTGAAGCTCCCTGCAGCAAGCTGCGGGGAATGCGCTCGCTGTGCATTTTCAAGTCAAGAAAAATTGGATTTGAGAATTGGCTCAGCACCAATGATTTTGGCCTTTGAGAAACGACTGATACCAGCTATACGTTAGTTTCACTCTGAGCATAGGAGCGATTTGTGCTGTGTTACCATCCCCCTCCCGTCTCGTCCGCTATGGCCTTGGCGAGCTGCGCTCCGTCCTCGCTGCTCCCCCAAAAACTGTAAGGCGTTCTTGGAGACCTGTATTTTCCGTATATCGCCCGGATTGCTTCTTGGAATCTCGTCTCCTCCTCTGAAGCAATCCTGATCACGTCCTGTGTTATCTCCTCGATGGGCTTGCCAAGGGTTTCTTCCCTCATCATCCCATCCCCGGGGGTCCGGTTATCAATCCTCTCTAAGGAGAGGTCCACCCCGTAAGCCTTTCCAATCCCATCCAGATCTTCTTGGCGGATCTCCTCAAGAGGATCCCCGACATAATAGCGAAGGCAGACAGTTAATTTTCCCATGATATTACCCCTTTTCCCTCAGATACTCCCTGTATCGCCGTCCTTTAGCTTTCCGATCTTCCTTGGTTTTCAGGAAATAGTCCCTGGAGGGCTTGATGTGGTAGGTAAAGTGGTTATAGCTCACCTCCGGATGAAACCGATACCCCGCTATGGCCCTCTCATCGAACAGGACATCGATTGTTCCATCCTGCACCTTGAGCATCCCACGGATGCCGCATGTAGGGCACTCCACGGCCTTCCGGTCCTTCAGGATCCTGATGTTCCAGTCCTTACATATGGGGCAAAGCCCAGGCGTCGAGTGATAGGTTGGATCTTGATGAAGTACAGCACACGCCAGTTCCATGCCAATCCTGTGGGCCTTTTCCATGGCCTCTTTGTCGTGTACCGCCTCGCCTAGTCCCTGGACGTTCAATGCCTCACGGTGGATCACATTGAACCCCAATATACCGAAAAAGATATTTGGCTGAAGCATGGCATAAGGAGTCCACCCTCTTGTGGCATAAGGGACTATAACCGATGCAAACTTCCCGCGAAAGGTCCCCCGATGAGCCAGCACCCACGCCCGATCAATGAGTTGCTTCAGCACTGCGGTGGATTCCAGAAAATAGCAGGGTACGCTCAGAAGGATTCCATCCGCTTCATCGATCCTGGACCAGATGAATTTGACGTCGTCCTCGATGTGGCACCCTTCCTTGCGGAAAAGGCAGAGGCCGAATCCCTGACAGGGATCAATATGATAGTCAGTCAGGCGGAGCAGTTCCACATGGGCTCCCTCCTCCTCAGCTCCCATCAGGGCCTCTTTGGCCAGGATATCGGAGTTACCATTCCTCCTGTAGCTTCCAACCAGACCCAAGATCTTCATTCCTGTGCCTCCTTTTCCATTCAAAGAACATCCATTTCCTTCAACTCGAGCAGCCCCCGTTTTATGATCTCGCAAAGCACTGCCAGGCTTGAACCACCTCAAGGGATAGATGGAAGTTTTTATCCCTCATTCTTGGTGCCTCTTCGGTTGATTGCATAAGAACCCGACTTGCCGATGAAAGGCAAGGCAAGCAACCACGGTAGCGTAAGACGTGCTGGGTCACGAAATTGGTTTAGCCCTATTGTCATCCCCTCGTGACCGCGGGAAGGCTGGGCACGGTAAGTTCCCATAACTCGGTCCCACCACGGCAGATTGAACCCGAAATTGCTGTTTGCCTCACTCGGAAAGACCGAGTGATGCACCCGGTGCATGTCGGGGGTGACAACGACCAAACGAAGCATCCTGTCGATTCCCAGCGGAATAAAGAAATTGCCGTGATTGAACATGGCCGTGCCGTTAAGCAATATCTCAAAAATGATCACCCCCACTGCCGGCGCTCCAAGAAGCATTATGGCCGCAATCTTGATCATCATGGAGATAATGATCTCAATTGGATGGAACCGTGTCCCGGTTGTTACATCATAGTCCATATCAGCATGGTGCATCATGTGAATGCGCCAGAGTGTGGGGACCGCATGAAACATTACGTGCTGCAAGTAGATGACGAAGTCGAGCAACACCACTGATACGGCTACTTTCAGCCAGTATGGCAAATCCGCATTGGTGAGCACTCCCCAGCCTTGACGTTGAACCCAGAGCGATACACCAACCGCAGTTGCAGGGAAAATGATATGCAATAGGACGGTATTTATGACCACAATCCCGATGTTCCCGAACCAACGACTCGCCTTGGACGTAGTAAGAGGCCGACGTGGAGCCACGAGCTCCACTAGCGCCACCAATACAAAGATACCTATGAAGAAGGCCAGTCTGATTCCGGAATAATTGTGAGACATAAAATCTGTCATCTGAATACCGTCCTTCGGGGCAGCATTTCTACTAATCCAGACCGATTTCGATCCACAGTAGGGAAGAGTATATAGGGTAAGGGACCAATTACCTATACGGGCTTTCCTACAGGGCAGACCTCCACACACTTTATGCATAGAGGGGGGTCTCCCGAACGAAGGCTCATGTATATCTCACTCAGCGTCCTGTCGAAAACAAGCCGCTTTCTTTCCTCTCGATCTGTGGTGTTCATGATCTTTCCGAGGTATTTCAACAACCCATAGAGGTTGTATTTGTGCATGACCGAGAGGCACGCCTTCACCTCGAAGCCATCCTCAGAGATTGCCTTTGCCGGGCAGGACTCTATACATTTCATGCATTTATCCCCGAGGCATACCTCATTGTTTAGTGGTTCATCCGGGACAAGCGGTGCATTGGTCAAAACGCTCCCCAGCCGCACCCGGGCCCCAAATTCGGGGTGGAGAAAGTTCTTGCTCAGCCCCACACTACCCAGGCCGGCCTGAACCGCTGCGTGGCGCTGGGAAATATCCCCTAGGACCCCGCCCCTCTCCATCATCTCCACTGGCACGGCCGAAGGTATTGGGATGGCATCAAATCCCCTTTCCTCCAAAAAGGCCGCCACCTTCCATGCGATCTTGTCAAGCTCGGCGTGAAGGTGAACATAACTGGCCCTGGATATGCGAATGTTAGGAGTCTTGAAGATTGAGTGAAGCATCTTCAAACCAAAAGAAACCACCGCCTTTGCACCCGGCAGGTTCGCTTCCGGTGTCTGCAAATCTCTTGCTTCCCTATTCATTGCCTCGGCAGAAGCAATGCCTACAATATCAGCTCCCCACTCCAACGTAGAAGTCTTTACCGCGCGTGTGATATCCACCATTATCTCACCTCACTTGATCAGGCCTTTATGCCCCAGAGCCCCGTCTTCTCGCTTATGAAGCGGTCAAATGCCTCGTCATCCAGCCTCGCACGTGGTCCCAGCATGTCTTCACAAAGTGGGCCCGCTACATATGTGGGTTTAGGGGTATCCGAACGGACCGCCTCTAGGATAATGCTCGCAACTATTTCAGGCCCAGGGATTGACATACCGGCAAACATCTTTCCCACAGCCGCCCCTGCACCCTGGTAAAGCGGCTTATAGTCAGGATCAGTCCTGGCCATAAGATCGCCAGTCAATTGGTTGGCAACCTCGTTAAATTCTGTGGCAATCACGCCTGGCCTGATGGTCACCTCCCTTATACCGAATGGCCGCACCTCCATACGCAAGGCATCGCTAATAGCCTCCACCGCATGCTTGGTCGCCGCATACACCCCACCCATGGGAAAGGTGAACTTTCCGACTATGGAACTGAGGTTTACGATGGTTCCCTTTCTTAGGCTGCGCATACCCGGCAAGCAGGCCTGCGTGACTCGCATGAGCGAAAAGAAATTGACCTCGAATATCCGCCTGGCAGCCTCGAGCGAGACATCCTCAAGGGCCCCACGGAGACTGTATCCGGCATTATTTATGAGCACAGAGATGGGCTCCTCAAGTGCCGAAAGGTGCTCGCAAAGGCTTCTCACTTCTTCGGATGCAGAGAGGTCCACCTGCATTGGCGTGATGTGCTCGTACTGGGCGGCAAGTGCCTCAAGACGGTCAATCCGCCTTCCTGCCGCAATAACCTGAAAACCTCTCTCTGCAAGTTTAATAGCCGTCTCCCTTCCTATCCCGCTACTTGCCCCTGTCACCAGTGCTCTGTCTCCTTTTTCTCCCATCTTAGCCCCCAATAACATAGTTTATGATTTTTGAGCTCTTCCGGACTATCTCTTCCTCCTCATAGCTCACTGAAGTCAGACGATTTCACCTCTCTCCCTCTGCTTTTTGCCCGAAATGATAAATCCTCTCTTCCTTTTCCCTCACCACAAATCCAGATGCGCTCACAAAAATCAAATACTGTTTGTTTTCCCTTGTAGTCTGAAACCCGGCGCTCCCGTACACGGTGCTGACCAGGGGTAATCCATGTCCATACAGATAGAGGTAGCGCCACAATGGATGGTTTTCATGATCAACAAGTGAATAGACAGTGCGCGGTTGATGGATCTCCTCTTCAGTTCTTAGATAGCGGCCCCGCAAACGCGTCAGCCGGTAGCGAGTTCGCAGTCCCAAGAAATTG
Organism: Acidobacteriota bacterium; assembly: GCA_035528695.1. Lineage (GTDB taxonomy): Bacteria > Desulfobacterota > DSM-4660 > Desulfatiglandales > Desulfatiglandaceae > DATKYC01. The sequence goes on from DATKYC010000328.1 coordinate 6,029, forward strand.
ACCCAGCTCTCCCATTTTAAGATGTCCCCCTCAACCACCCACTGATCGCCCTTTACAAAAAGATAGCGGGAGATTTGAGATTGAGTAGGAAGGAATTTCACCAGT
>DATKYC010000329.1:0-4370 GCA_035528695.1 Acidobacteriota bacterium
GCTCATTATTGTCCTTGTGATAATCTTTTTCCTGGGGACCAGCTGTTTCTACACTGTCGCCGTGGATGAGGTCGGAGTCATTCAGAGATTTGGGAGGTATGTTAGGACTACACAACCCGGCCTTAATTTCAAACTCCCGAGGGGGATTGAAAAGGTAAGCAAGGTCAAGATCAGATATGTGTTCAAAGAGGAATTCGGCTTGCGCACTATCCGGGCAGGCGTAAAAACACAATATGCCGCTGGTTCAGCTTACCTAAACGAATCATTGATGCTCACGGGGGACCTGAATGTGGCAGTGGTTCCGTGGATCGTCCAGTTCCGCATTAACGACCCGTACAAGTACCTGTTCAAGGTAAGGTACGTGAGATCCACGTTGAGGGACTTATCCGAATCTACGATGCGTCTCGTGGTCGGCGATCGCAGCATTAACGAGGTTATTAGCAAACGAGAAGAAATCGCCGTAGAGGCCAAAGAGCTGTTACAAAAAGAGTTGGATGAGGCCGAAACAGGCATCTATGTGGTCACCATAGAAATGAAAAAGACTAATGTCCCCGAACCTGTTCAGTCCTCATTCAATGAGGTCAACCAGGCTGTGCAGGAAAAAGAGAGGATGATCTACCAGGCAAGGGAGGCATACAACAAGGTTATCCCCGCGGCAAAAGGTAATGCAGAAAAGACCATCAGGGCAGCGGAAGGGTATGCGCTTGATCGGGTGAATCGAGCAAAGGGTGATACGGCGAGATTTCTAGCGCTCTATGAGGAATATGCAATGGCAAAGGATGTGACCCGAAAACGGCTCTATCTTGAAGCCATTCAGGATATCTTTCCAAAAATGGGGAATAAGTACATTGTGGATGCTGACCAAAAGAATTTTCTCCCCCTGCTTAATCTCGGAAAACTTGAAGGAGGCACACAATGAAATCGAAGATACTGTTCATCCCCGTAATTATAGCCCTGATAGTGCTTTTTTCAGCAGCCTATGTGATAGATGAAACCGAGCAGGTAGTCATCACTCAGTTTGGTAAGGCAATGGGCACACCCAAGATCAACCCTGGCCTCTATTTTAAGATGCCGATCATCCAGCAGGCCAATTACTTCCCCAAGAATCTCCTTGAATGGGACGGCGACCCGGGCCAGATCCCTACTTTGGACAAGACATTCATCTGGGTGGACACCTTCGCGCGGTGGAAAATTGTCGATCCCCTCAAGTTCTTCCAGACGGTCAACAACGAGATAGGGGCCTTGGCCCGGTTGGATGATATCCTCGACCCCGCTGTGCGCAACTTCATCACCTCTTATCCCCTGATAGAGACTGTTAGGATGACCAACCGGGAACTCGACACCTTTGAGGTGGGCGTGGACCAGGAACAAGAGAAGAGGTTTCTGGGCCAAATCACTGTGGGTAGACAAAAGATCATCAGGGGAATCTTGGCCCAGGCCCAGCCCAAGCTGAAGGGATTCGGCATAGAAATCGTCGATGTGAAGATAAAGAGATTGAACTACGTAGAGCAAGTTCAACAATCAGTATATGCAAGAATGATTGCGGAGAGAAAACAGATTGCCGAAAAATTTCGTTCCGAAGGCCAAGGTGAGGCCCGCAAGATTGAGGGTAATCAGGAACGAGAACTTAAGCGGATCACCTCCGAGGCATATAAAACGGCCCAGGAAATAAAGGGTAAGGCCGATGGGGAATCGACCACAATCTATGCACACGCATACGCCAAGGATCCCGATTTCTATTTCTTTCTAAAAACTCTTGACGTATACAAGAACACCATGGACAAGAGTAGCTCTCTTATTCTTTCCACGGAATCAGAATTCTTGAAATATTTTAAGGGCTATAAACCCGGAGAAAAGTGAGGAGCGAGGAGACCGAGCCTTACACGGCCTCCCTGATCAGGAAGGAGTGACAACATGGTGCGGACGGAGATATCTCTTTTCCTTAAGAATGTGCCCGGTGAACTGGGGAAACTTGCATCCAATCTTGCTGGCGCAGGTATCAATATTGACGCCTTGACCATTCAGGATGCCTCTGACTATGTCCAGGAACTATTCAAGGCAAGAGGGAAATCCCTCAAGAGGATCGCGTCGGCGGCAAGTTACGGCTCCATGCAGAAAGATTCTGCAGACTTTGCGCTGATCCGTCTTCTTGTTGACCAGACAGACAAGGCAATTGACCTCCTGTCCAAGGCTGACTATCTTTTTGATATCATGCCTGTCATTGCATTGGAGATCGAAAATGAGCCCGGCACACTGGCGGAGATGGCCAAAAAATTTGGGGAGGAAGGAATTAACATCAATTACGTGTACGGCTCTGCCCTGCCCAGGGGGAAAAAATCCCTATTCATATTTTGTCCGGAAGATATCGAGCTTGCAGCCAAGATCTTCAAGGACTAGCATTAAACGCTAAGGGGTCTGTTCTAAGTCATTAATTCTAAGCTGAATTCGCTCATATCCCTGCCAACGATTAAGCTCCGGGGTGAAGAGCATATTGAGGGTCTTCCCCTGGAGCGGGTGCCACTCTGAGAGGCGAAAGCCAATTGCCTCAAATGTCTGCCGCCCCTGCCTTACTCTAAGTTTAAGGTGGCGCTCCCCTACCACACTCGACTCGAGGACTTCTACTGTGCGGGCCAAAAAGAGCGGCTCCGGGTTTCCCTCCCCATATGGCGACAACGCGCGCATCTGAGCCACCATCTCAGGGCTCACCTCATCCAGGGAGATCTCTGCATCTGCCTCAACAGTTTGGACCAAGTCCTCATCTCTGATAATCTCCCTGGCAAGAGATTCAAGTTCATTCTTAAAGGGCTCAAGGTTGGCGGCATTCAATGTGACACCTGCTGCATGGGCATGCCCCCCGAATCTTTCCAACAGATGCCCCAACTTGCTAAGGGCACTGTACAGATTGAACCCATCTATGCTCCTGCCGGATCCAACAGCCAAGCCGTCTCTGATCGTAAAGACAAGGCAGGGCCGGTGGTGCTTATCGACGAGCCTCGATGCAACAATGCCCAGTACCCCTTTGTGCCACTCCTTACCTGCCAGAACAAGGGTTCTTACATCCTCTTGCGCGCGGATACGCTCAACCATAGGTTCTATCTGATCAAGGATATGTTGTTCCACACTCTGGCGCCGGATATTCGCCGCATTGAGCGCGAGGGCCATGTCCCTAACCACCTCCGGCTCATCAGAGGTAAGGATGTTGACCCCTATTTGGGGATCACCCATTCGTCCAGGCGCATTCAGGCGAGGCCCCAGCCTGAACGCTAAATCATCAGTGGTTATCTCCCCGATCCCGATATCAGAAACCTCCATCATGGCTCCAAGCCCTTTCCACCTCGACCTGCCTATTATCCTAATGCCGGCATGTACAAGTATCCGGTTTTGACTGAGCAGCGGCACCCTGTCTGCAACGGTCCCCAAGGCCACCAGATCAAGGTATTCTCTCAAATCAGGCTCAGGAATCTTTGTGAACCACCCTTTGTCTCTCAACGCACTCCTCAGTGCGACCGCCAGAAAAAAGGCGAGTCCTACGCCAGAGAGATCTTTGAAAGGAAATGGACAACCAGGTTGATGAGGATTTAACACCGGACAGTTCGGCTGGAACTCCTTAGGGACCTGGTGATGATCTGTCACCACAACCTTCATACCCAGGCGTTGGGCCAGTATGATTTCGTCGGTATCGGAAATGCCGCAATCCACAGTGATGATCAGTCCTGTGCCGTTTTCCGCAATCTTTTTGAGCGCCTGGGAGTTGAGCCCATACCCCTCATGTAACCGATTGGGAATATAGAATGAGGCAGGGATGCCAAGGCTTGAGAAAAAATTAGATAGGAGGGCCGTCGCCGTGATCCCGTCGGCATCGTAGTCCCCATATATGGTAATCTTTTTGTGCTCCTCGATGGCGTTGATAATCTCTGCTAAGGCGTGGTCCATATCCCAGAGGAGCATGGGATCAGCCATATTGCTAATGCGGGGGTACAAAAAAGCGCATGCGGATCCCTTGTCCGAGATTCCTCGGTTTATTAACAACTGCGCTTGCAGGGGTGTCACGTCAGCTTCGGCGGCGAGTTTAAGAGCGAGGGAGGATTTAGGTTTTAGCTTCCATATCTTCTGAGCGCACATTTAGGCCCTTCACACACTTAGGCCCTTATTCCCGGAAAGCCCTTGTCCTTGGAGGATCTCTTCCACCTTCCTTACATCCCCTGGGACATCAACCTCAACGGAATCAAAAAGGCTCTCCACCACCTTGATCTTAAAGCCATGCTCCAGGGCCCTTAATTGTTCCAACTTCTCAGCCGATTCCAGGAAGCCCTCAGAGAGACGGGTGAATTGTCCCAGGAACTCCATCCTGAAGCTATAGAATCCGAGAT
>DATKYC010000330.1:0-3329 GCA_035528695.1 Acidobacteriota bacterium
CAATGGAAGATTTCTTAGATGCCAAAGCCCTGTTGGAAGCGGCCGAAGCGGGCGTGCCGGTTTCTGATCCTGGGATGCTTGCAGACAAGGCAATCTGGTTTCTTCGTAACCCCCAGGAACTAAAAAAGTGCGGTGATCGTGCCCGGCAGGCAGTGCTAAAAAACCAAGGTGCCGCTCAGAAACACGCGCAAGTCATAGCGCGGCTGTTGAATTTGACGGCGCAGTAAAAAGCTCCAACTGCTGCGTTACGCTTCATCTTTCGTCATTGCGGCGTACTGTAAGTACGCCTCATTCCTCAACCTTCGCAAGCCTTGCATTTGGAGCTTTTTACTGCGCCGTCCCATTTTTGACTTTTTACGAGTTTATCAGGACTGATAAGCAACGAATTCTTAAAGGGAAAGGAGTGTATGATCATGGCCCTCGATCGAAAAGCCATTGAAACTATGTACAGGGGACTCGCCCCAAAGACCAAGGCGAGGGTGAAACGAGCGGTTGAGACAATCGTGAAGACCAAGGAAAAGGGAGGGAAGGTGGTTGCAGTAGTGGGCAGCGGGCCAAACATCCATGAAGGCGTCACAACACTTGTGGCGGAGCTGATCCGCAAAGGGATTATCGATGGGGTCTCCACCAGCTCTGCAGTAATAAATCATGAGATGGCAGGTACCCTGGAAAAGGTAAAACGTATTGATGGTGCGGCCCTTGGCTTTGAAGCGGAAAAACTTCCCTCAGATCGCCAATTTGAAGTCAGTATCCTCTCCAAAACACGTTTGGACGAGTATCAACAGGAAATCCATATTGATATGGACCTATACCGCAGGATGAGACGAGCAAAAGGGAACACTATCATCAAAGTAGCGGGGAATATGGGCTATCCCACAGGGCTTCGCACAGAGAGGCTGGCCCGTGACGTACTTGCCCTGGCAAAGCGCTTCGGTATCCCCTTTGAACAGATGGCCGGCCACGGTGCTGATCCCCAAACCATGATAGGAGCGGGAGCCGAGCACCATGTTCCTGTATTGGTCACCGTGCCACAGCTGGTTGGGGGTGGCGAGGTGGGCCTTGCGATCGGAGACTCCCTGCCCATTTCCGAGCGCTGCCAGCGGATTGCAAGGCTCGTTGACAGTGCAGATGTGATTATCGAATCCGCGCTTGCCCTTTCACAGGAAATCCATGACGGTCCCTTTGAACTCTTCACCGGGCATGGCATATGGTCTGATTGGGAGGGCGGGTGGACCTACTCCCTTGCAGATAAGACTATCGTCCGGATCGACCTCGACTCGAACCTGGAAAAGGCGTGGATGAGGGAACGAGATTCCAGCATGGTATCAGATGCCGTCCAAAAGGGGCTCCCCAAGACAAAATTCCTTGGCATTCCGTTCCGTATGGAAATGTCAGGATTTGCGAGGATCCCCGGCAGCCTTCCGATTGTAGGAGACATTGGTGAGATATGGCCTGTCCTTGCTACCCAGGTTTCGGATGCCCTTGGGGTGAAACTAGACTTTATGAGCTACAAGCAGTCAATCCCGGCAGGGGAAAAAATGAGGGAATGGATTGTAAAAAAGGTGAAACCTATTGACAAGTCACGTATGTATGATGCGGCTCGAGAACTTGCCAAATGCGTTCACTAAGGAGCGGCCCTCTGACCGTCCAAATCATTAACACCCATCATGCTCAACGGCCTTAGGGTTACTTGGTATATCATTTATCTCCCTCATCTGGTCTAAGTTGAACCAAGGTCGCTCCCCAGCTAGAAGGACCGGAGTCGATCTTGAATTCCACTACGTTTGGGTGCCTCTGGAGCAGAGCGTGAACTGTCCGGCGAAGCACGCCCTTGCCTTTTCCATGTATGATTCTGACTTCATAGATACCCTTCTCTAGACATGCCCTGAGATATTCATCCGCCACCGACGCTGCATCCTTGGGTGAGAACATATGAAGGTCCAGTATCCCATCTACAGGGATCTCGGTAGGGTGGCTATCTATCTCAGTCATATCCTCTCCAGATTCAGTTGATCGCCAAAATGCTCCAAAAGTTCCTTGCTCAATTTTTCATAGGCGCCCTCTGTCTCTATCTCCACTACGAGGTCCCTTTCGTCCCGTACCGTCAGGTATCCGTACCGTCTAATGACATCAATAACTTTCTTCACATCAGCCGTAACCCACCCTTTCATCCTCAAAACCAGTTCATCACCCTTAAATGCCCGCTCGATGGTGAGGGCCACATCTCTCTTTTTGGCGTCCCAGCCGATCACAGCCGGCCTCACAATAATAGGTGTAACCGGATCATGCATGGCCGCACATCGAAACCAGAGTTTTGCTCGAATCATAATTGTTCTGTCCCCTTTCATACTTCTACTGGACGCGCATAACCACTACTTTTTTTGACGGGATAACGGGATCGGCAGGATTTTTTTGAGATTTTTATAGTATACTCACATCCTGTTTATCCTGTAATCCTGTCAACAATTTTGCCTTTCCCTTTTGCTCTTATTGACAAAGCAATCAGCCATTGTGCGGCGAAATAGGTGCTCAAACTGAGGGCCCTGGCAACCTCAAAATGTCCTCGAAATCGGTTGATAGCCAGAACCGAGTCCGAAAGGATGAACAGAAGGGCCCCTAAAAATGCCAGTAGCGCTGCCCCCTGACCGATCTGTGCCCATCTCTCATAGGCCCGCCAGCCCATCACCAGAATAACCACAACATAGGCAAGCACCGGCACCTTCATCTCCCCCAGGTAGGGAAAGAGAATGCTGAATATCACGATGCCATAGAGCGCAAAGGGTACCAAAGACCACGACAAAGGCCTGAATCGTCTGTGATAGGAAAACGCCACGATATAGAACAGGTGTGCAACCAGGAAACTGGCGAGCCCTCCGACAAATTGGTCTGAAGGGAGCATCAAAAAGACATCACCCGCAACTGAGCAGAGCAAGCCCGCAATAATCGCATACGCATAGAGAGAAAGATTCTCCCTTATCCTTATGAGGGCTATAAGGATAATAAACACCATTGTAAGTGGTTTAAAGAGATAGACATGATACTGGGGTCCGTAATATTCAGCCCGAATGTGGAGAATGGCCGATCCCACTGCCAGAACTGTGAGCAGTATACTCTTCATTTTCATCTGTACCTTATGCGCTTCAACTTAGAGTTCCTTTCCTGGATAAAAAATCCTAGCAAAAAATGGAATTTTATTCCTCATAAGCTGGGGGCTCTTGACCCCTTTTCCCCTGCACATCGAATTGAACTCGGGCTAACTATTTATAATCCTTGCTTATTTCATTACTTAAAGAATATGGCAAGCATTTTGCTGTAATGATTACCAGTGC
>DATKYC010000331.1:0-4955 GCA_035528695.1 Acidobacteriota bacterium
ATCCCATTGGGGATATTGAAAAAGCCAATGTGATCTTGATTACCGGGTCCAACACCACTGAGAACCATCCTGTCCTGTCTTCCTACGTGAAACGGGCTGTTACCTTTAACGGGGCGAAGTTGATAGTGGTCGATCCCCGCAGGATTCCTATTACCAGTTTTGCAACGCTGTGGCTGAGACAGAATCTTGGTACGGATGTGGCATGGATTAACGGGATGATGCATATAATCATCAAAGAAGGACTCTATGATGAGGATGCTGTCCTAGCACGTGCTGCAGGGCTAGAAGAGTTGAAAAAGGCCGTAGAAAAATACACTCCCGATTATGTGGAAGGGATTACAGGTATCCCCAAGGACGAGCTCATAGAGGCAGCGCGGCTGTATGCTGAGGCACCTGCCGCATCCATAATTTATGCCATGGGTATCACCCAGCACACCACCGGGACAGACAACGTAAAGTCCTTGGCTAATTTGGCCATGCTTTGCAGCAACGTGGGAATTCGCGGAGGTGGTGTAAATCCTCTCCGGGGGCAGAACAATGTGCAGGGCGCCTGTGACATGGGGGGCTTGCCAAATGTGTATACGGGATACCAGATGGTGAGCGATCCGGCCGTCAGGGAACGTATGGAAAAGGCATGGGGGGTGGAAAAACTCCCCGAGAAACCGGGCCTGGCCGTGACCGAGATGATGGAGAAGGCACACGATGGAGCGCTGAAGGCCCTTTATATTATTGGTGAGAACCCTATGGTCTCTGATCCTGACCTTAACCATGCCATAAAGAGCCTTGAAAATCTGGATTTTTTAGTGGTACAGGATATATTTCTCACTGAAACGGGGCAGATGGCAGATGTGGTGCTCCCCTCAGCATCCTTTGCAGAAAAAGAAGGGACATTCACTAATACGGAAAGAAAAGTCCAGCGTGTACGCAAGGCCGTGGAGTCACCGGGTGAGGCAAGGGAAGACTGGAGAATCCTCTCCGATGTGGCGGGGCACATGGGGTACGCGATGAATTACGCGGACACCAAGGCCATCATGGATGAGATTGGACAGGTAACACTCTCTTATTGCGGTATCAATTACGATCGCTTGGAGAGGGATGGGCTCCATTGGCCTTGCACTGGAACCGATCACCCGGGGACACCCTGCCTCCACATTGATCAGTTTACATGCGGGCTGGGGGTATTCCACGCTATTGAGTACATTCCTCCTGCTGAGTTGCCTGATGATGAATATCCGCTCTACCTCACTACTGGCCGCGTCCTTTATCAATACCACACAGGAACCATGACCATGAAATCCGAGGGGCTCAATGAGATGGCACCCGAGTGTTTTGTAGAAATCTCTCCTGAGGATGCTACTTCTTATGAGCTTGAGGAGGGGGATAAGGTGAAGATAGCATCCAGGCGTGGCGAGATAGAGGCAAAGGCGACGATATCTGAGAAGGCTGTTGAGGGAACCCTCTTTCTCCCGTTTCATTATGGCAATGCACCGGCCAATAAGCTTACCAATGCGGCGCTTGATCCGATAGCCAAGATTCCAGAATATAAGGTATGTGCGATACGAATTGAAAAGGCGTAACTTCCTTAGGTGGTAGAGTGGAATAGTATTCTTGAAATGTACTTATAGATAAGGAGCCGAGACAATGAATTATCACCAGAAACTTCAATCCCAAAATGAAGATCTTACGCAAGAGGTAATGGCCCAGGTGGATGAGATCATCAATCGGTATAAAGGCAAACCCGGATGCCTGATCCCTGTTTTGGAAGAGTGCCAGCCTGTTGTGGGATATCTGCCTGTGGAGATTCAGGACTACATTAGTAAAAGACTGAATATCCCAGGGAGTAACGTTTATGGTGTGGTTACCTTTTATTCCTTTTTTTCCATGGTGCCCAAAGGCAGGCATACTGTTAAGTGCTGCCTGGGCACAGCTTGCTATGTGCGGGGCATTGAGGAGGTGATAAATCGCATTGAATCGACCTTTCACTTGAAAGTAGGCAGCACGAGTGAAGACAGGCGTTTTACCCTTGAGGCGGTAAGGTGTCTTGGCGCATGCGGACTGGCCCCTGTTGTGGTGGTTGACAGCGACACCCACGGCGGGGTGACTGCAGACAAAATTTCGAAAATTATAGACGCTTATGAGTAAGCATCTGTCGTCTTAAAGGACTAAGATGAAACTGTCAGAAATTAGAGAAATATTAGAAGCTGATTTTTTAGTCGACTATAAGAAAGATTTCGAGGTCTCTGCGGGTTTTGGATGCGATTTGAATAGCGATATGCTCACCTTCCACACGAGTGGTGCGCTCTTACTTACAGGACTCACCAACATCCAGGTTTTACGCTCCTCTCTTATCTCTGATGTAAAAGCGATAGTCTTTGTGAGGGGCAAACACCCCAATCAGGAATTGATAGAGCAAGCCCGGGCGAATGGCTTACCCCTTATGACAACCCGTTTTACCATGTTTTCGGCTTGTGGAAGGCTGTTTAACAAGGGGCTACGTGGCGTTGATGAAAAGGTGCCTGCGTAGGATTATTTGGTCGCGGGGTACGAATCTTTTGCGAAATTTTTAGTTGCCGAACAAGATGGTAAAAGCTTAAGCAGCTTTTGACACAATAAACTTATGTCGGTCCTTGTCGCAGTGTCACATCTGATAAAAAACTTCGAAATTAAGCCCAGAGACTTTTTAAGGGGTGGGGAGGTTGCAATCCAGGTGCGTCACATCCTTAAATCCATTGGGTTTGGCGAGGATATGGTTAGGCGTGCCTCGGTTTGCGCATATGAATCTGAAATAAATGTGGTGATGTATGGTGGGCCAGGCACCCTTTTATTGATTGCAGATGAAGACATGATTACCATAGAAGTAAGGGATAAGGGCGAGGGCATTGAGGACGTTGAAATGGCGATGAAAGAGGGATTTTCTACCTCTACTGACGAGTACAGGGAGATGGGGTTCGGCGCAGGGATGGGGCTTCCCAATATCAAAAAGAATTCTGATCATTTTGAAATCCATTCAAAGAAGGGTGAGGGAACCTATTTAAAAATTTGTATACGTGGTGAGGACTCCAGTGACTCATCTGGTGAAAAATAGAAAGGGTACTAATTACGTTCAGATCGACGAGAGCCTCTGTAACGGCTGTGTGCTGTGTATGAAGGTATGTCCTACCAAGGCCATCCGTACAAAAGACCAGCGGGTGGCCGATTTTGTTGGGGTTTGTATCGATTGTGGAGAATGCATTCGGGTATGCCCCAGAGGAGCGATTAACGCTGTCACGACGGCCAATGACTATATTGATAAAAGCAATGCGGTTCTGAGTTTTTCGCCAGTACTATGTTCCCAGTTCTTTGGGGGAGATTCTCCCAATAAGGTCTATTCGGGACTCAAAAAAATGGGTTTCCTAGATGTGGTTGAGCCCTATGAAATAATGGAGATGTTTAATGTGGCCATGGGGCTTTATATTAATGAGAGCCGAAAAAAGAAGGGGTCCCCGCGGCCGCTTATTTCAGCGGTTTGTCCCGTTGTAGTGCGACTAATTGCCTACCGCTTCCCATCTCTGTTTAAAAATATCCCTCCAATTTTGCCTCCTCGTGAACTGGTCGCAAGAGAGATCAAAAAGCACGCAATGGAGGTATACGGGCGCAAAGTTAAGGTGTTTCACGTTACCCCCTGCTCAGCGAAGATGATCTCCATAAAACAGCCCATTATGGTTCACAAATCCTACCTTGACGGAGCAATAGGCATCAATAATATTTTTGTTGAGCTGATGGAGCAAATGAGGCGACTTGGCAAAGACAAGGATTTCGGTAAACCAGTGAGAGTTGCAATTGGCTGGGCCAAGTCAGGAGGGGAGATTGCGCATATAGGGGATGGAAATTTTCTGGCTGTCTCTGGTATGCAGGAGACTATAGGCTATCTGCAAAAGATTGAAATGGGGCTGTATGAGGAGGTCGACTATGTAGAATTCAGGACCTGTCCTGAAGGCTGCATTGGAGGGCCATTGACTGTTGGCGATAAATATCAGGCAAAGAACAACATACGGTGGTTAATGCAAAAGTTTGGTGTGGAAAGACTAGCCAACGACAATGACGTAAAGAAATTGTATGAAAAGGACTGGTTCTTTGTAAAAAGAGAGGGACAGATTTTTGAACGTGAACGCCCTAGACACTCTCTTTCTGAGGGGATTGAGAGGCAAAAGCAGGTGGAGAAAATCCATCAGATGCTGCCACAGAAGGAGTGCGGGGTGTGTGGCTCTCCCGACTGCCAAACCTTTGCCGAGGATGTGGTGGACGGAAGGGCGTCCCTTGAAAGTTGCATCTTTTTGAATCCTCACAAAGGTAATGGAGAAAAAGGATGACAGTAGACGAACTTCGGAGAATCTTCCAGTTAGAGGTTGTGGCCGGGGAAAAAGGCTTAGAGCGGGAGGTCAAAGGGGGATATTGTGGTGACCTTTTGAGTGATGTGATAGCCAATTCTACAAAGGGGGCTGTCTGGCTGACCATCCAAGGGCACCAGAATGTCATTGCCGTGGCAGTGCTCAAGGAATTGGCAGCCATCATTTTAGTGAATGGCCGTCTCCCTGACGAAGAGACCAAGGTAAAGGCTGAGGATGAAGATATCCCTATCCTGTTGAGCTCCTTATCGGCCTACCAGTTAGCAGGTCAAATTTATGAGGCCGGGATTGGCAAGACCGCAGGATGAGATCCTTTAAGGCAGACTTACACATCCATACCTGTCTCTCCCCATGCGCAGATTTGGATATGAGCCCGAAGGCGATTGTGAAAAGGAGTGCGGAAGAGAAATTAGACATAATCGCCATATGTGACCACAATTCGGCTGAAAATGTGGAGGCATGCATCAGGGCAGGTCTGAAGCATGGTATCCGAGTGCTGCCTGGGATGGAGGTCAATTCCAGGGAGGAAGTTCACACACTGGCCATTTTTGAAACGGCAGAGCAAGCCCT
>DATKYC010000332.1:0-2639 GCA_035528695.1 Acidobacteriota bacterium
GGAAAAAGGTATAGTCAGCCTTTCTGGGAAGGTGAAAAATCGCATTGCTCAGCACGATGCCACCCTCATACCCGGCCGCATGAGTGAATTGGTAGGCTCCGGTCACATCACCCGCAGCATAAATATGTTTGTGGTTTGTCCGCATTCTTGCATCTATTTTTACCCCTTTTTTATCAAACTCGATACCAACCTCATCAAGGCCTAGGCCCCTCACGTTCACGTCCCTTCCCATGGCAACCAGAATCGTCTCCGCCCATAGCGTAACTATCTTTCCTTCGCCATTGCTTATAGTCACTTCCTTCTCACCCACAAGGTCCCTTATACTCAACACAGAAGCCTTTAGATAAAATGTGACACCTTCAGCACTAAGTACCTCCATCACAAGGTCAGCCATGTCCTTGTCTTCTTTGCTCAATATCTGGGGGCTTCGTTGGACGACAAAGACTTTTGACCCTAGACGGCAGAATGCCTGCGCCATCTCAGTGGCTATAGGGCCTGCACCAAGGATAATCATGGATTTGGGAAGATGATCCAAGGAGAAGATCTCTTTGTTCGTGATAAACTTGGTTTTATCCAGGCCCTCTATAGGAGGGATGCTCGGTGAAGAGCCCGTTGAGATGACCCAGTTCTTTGCTGAGTAAGTGCTGCCGTTTAATCGAATCGAGTGCTCATCAATAAAAGTGGGTGTACCAAACTCCACCTTCGCTCCAAGTGAGCAAAATCTTTCTTCGGAATCATGCTTTTGGATAATACTGATGACCGAATCGATTCTCTCTTTGACCTCTCGGTAATCCACCGGTGGAAGATCAACCTGGGGCAGGCCAAACTCCTTTGCATTTTTCATTAAGTGGTATACATGCGCTGTTCGGATAAGTGTCTTGCTGGGGACACAGCCAAAGTGGAGGCAGTCCCCACCAAGCTCTTTCTCTTTTTCGATGAGTAAGGTCTTGGCACCGAGCTGGGCCGATCCAGATGCAACAGTCAGCCCTGCTGCTCCCCCTCCGATGACACCGATGTCGAACTCATATTCTGCCATGGCATTGCCTCTTTTCGTAAAAAGTCGTCACTCCGGTGAAAACCGGAGTCCATGAGTTTTGTAACTCCTTTAATATACTGGATTCCGGCTTTCGCCGGAATGACCAAAAACACTATTTTCCGACTTTTTACGAAGCCGTCAACATTATTGCCAAAGGTATTCTAAGATAACTGAGGATAAAATAGGGCAAACTATGTATTTTCCTTTGAAATTCAATGTATTTTGAGGGAAAAAATATCCATCTGGTGTTAAAATGCATGGAAAATAATTTTTTTTGCATTATAGTGTGACCTTACAATATCCGGTTCCCTGCGTTTCAAGAGTCTCCCCTATTTTTGAGAGATTGAAGATTCCCTGTAATGAGCTGGGACGAATTTGGCTGTAAGGCTTCTTTGATTTTCTTGCTGTTAGCTCTCTTACCTGGCAGTCCCGATAGACCGCTACAGAGAATGAATTCCCTATAAATCTTCAGAGCACGAGATTCGATGCTTATTCGTTCTTCTAATAAAACCGACGACGGCCGGAAGGTTACTTGGATAGGCGCTCTAGTCAATCTGTTTCTTATCTTCTTTAAGTTGTTCGCCGGCATTTTCGGCCACAGTCAGGCGCTTATCGCCGACGCGGTTCATTCGGCCTCAGACCTATTTACCGACGCAGTGGTGTTGGTTGGTCTCAGGGTGAGTGGCAAGGCGCCTGACGAAAACCACCATTTTGGCCACGGACGGTTCGAGACCCTGTCCTCTGCGATAATTGGCCTTGGACTGGTAGGTGTTGCAGTCTATGTGGGCACAAAAGCCGCCCTAGGCATATATGGGCACATTGAACATCACCCCACCTGGCTCGCACTTGTGGCGGCCGCCCTGTCCATAGCCTTCAAAGAGGCTGTGTATCGTTACACCATCCAGGTGGGACGGAGGATCAAAAGTGTTGCCCTTGTAGCCAATGCCTGGCACCATCGTTCCGACGCGCTGTCCTCTGTGGCTGTGCTGCTGGGTGTGGCAGGCGCTCAGATCAGGCCGGGCTGGCACATACTGGATGCTTATGCGGCCCTTGTGGTCTCGTTGCTGATATTAGAGGTTGGTCTGGAAATACTGTGGAAATCTACGCGCGAATTCACAGATGCAGCCCCAAAGGCCAGTGTGGTGGACAAGATCAGACATTGTGCCATGGGTGTTGATGGGGTCATTGAGATCCATGATCTTAAGGTGCGCACATCCGGCGGCTTCTACCAAATTGGCATCCACGTCGTAGTGGACGACAACCTGACCGTTGGAGAAGGCCATCAGATCGCAAGAGAGGTTGAGAGATGCTTTATTGAAGAGCTCGAAGACCTCAGCGAGGCGATCGTCCATGTTGACCCTCATTCCAAATTCCGTAGCCAGGGCGAGGGCCAGCCTCAACGGTCAAGGCATTAGAGCATTTCTTGCTGAAATGAAAACACTACAAGACCTGAGAAAGCCTCCAATTGATCGAGGCAGTAAACGGCTACTCTTAACATCCAAATACCCCCACCTTTTACTTTTTCGTTAATCCCAAAGAATGTAAAAGTTTCCCAATAGGTGGAATTGAGTTCTCTACCAACCAGGTATTCGTTTGTGTATTA
>DATKYC010000333.1:0-3990 GCA_035528695.1 Acidobacteriota bacterium
CGGTTGAGGTAGGTCCCAATATCAACGCACCCTCGCCGGAATACAGTTGGATACCTGGCTGTTGGGTATGGCAACTGGGCCGCTACGCCTGGCGCCCGGGTTACTGGGCGAAAATGCGGTTGGACTGGATCTGGGTTCCTGCCTATTACGTCTGGACTCCTCGTGGCTACATCTTCGTTGATGGTTACTGGGATTACACAGTCGGCCGTCGAGGCTTTCTGTTTGCGCCGGTTTACTTCCATTCGAGTGTGTACACGCAGCGGGGTTTCTACTACTCGCCTGCGATTGTGATCGACCTGACCGTGTTCACTGACTGTCTCTTCTTTCGGCCGCGCTATAACCACTACTACTTCGGTGACTACTACGCCGCCCATCACTACAAAGAGGGGATCTACCCATGGTTTTCGCTCCACTCCAGGCGTTACGGCTACGACCCAATTTACGCTCATCAACGCTGGGAGCACCGGCGCGACCGTGAGTGGGAACACCGTCTGCAAGTGAAGTTTAGGGAACGCCGCGACCACGAAGAGGCACGACCTATGCGCAGGCTGGCCACGCCAGGAGAACTCAGCACGAGGGGCGGGAAGTCAAGGGACCAGAGGGTCGTCGTTGCAACACCGCTCGACCGCCTGAAGAAAAGCAAGGGCACTTCGTGGCGATTTCAGTCGCTTAACAAGCAAGAGCGCGAGCAAATTGGTCAGCGTGGGCAGGAACTCCGCAAATTTCGCGAGAAACGACAAGAGCTGGAGACCAAAGCGCCGGATAGGCCGGCCACAAGCCCCTCCAAGGGGTTTAAGCCTCCAAGAGCGAGACTTCCCAGGTCCCCGATTACGGCGAAGTCGGCCGAGCAGCTCGGCAAGAAACAAGCTCCGCCGAAGAGATATGACGCTCCCAGGCCAGATCCCAACGTTGAGCCCTTGGGGAGAACGCCTGGCACCAGAGGCGGTTCGCCCGGGAAACACCAAAGATAACAAATGCCGAGATCGTCAAGTTCCGCAAAAGGAGGGACGTCCATTTGTAAATCAGTAAATCAAATTTGAATGACGTTACTTATTTACAAATGGACGTCCCTCCTTTTTTTGTACCACCTCTCTGAGGGCTCAAGGAGCATTTTGCGCTCCTGTGCGCTCAAGAGGCGCATAGTTTCAACAGCAGGAGGGGAGGGAATAGCAAGGCTAGTATCCACAGTGTCTTCTTCCTGTATCCCCAACCCTGCAGCCACCCTGCTAAGGTGGCAGCTCTCACAACGCCTTCCCGCCGGGGCAGTGGTGTGGGGCACATACGGCATGAATGCCCAGCCCCTGCCGCTCCCATCCCCTCTCAATGGAATGACACTGTCGAGGGGGATGTTTCCCAACCGGTCCACGTAGCTTATAAGATACTGGTAGAGAGGGCGAAGTATTGCATACCTATTGGTGCTATCCACCCCCAACGGCATAAATTCCCATCGTCTGAAGCGCCATCCGGCTGACCAGATTCCCAACCCTGGCTTCCCTGACAACCAGTCCTTTGACACAGGGTCCCCTATTCCAGGGCTCTCAAGATATTTTTTTAGAATCTTCTCAAGGTAAGGATCGCCCTGAGAGGTCAAATCTTGCCATTTATCCGAATCGATTAGGTCCTCCCGGATGACGCTGAGTCCGTAGTCCTGATAGGACCATTGGGCATGGCAGGCGCTGCACCTTAGTCGGCGATGGGCCTCGATGTTGTGTCCGACCGAGTCTGGCGAAAATTGAGGTATTCGGTGCTCCTTGCCATTGTTTTTTGAGATGAGAAGGAACACGCCGGATTCCCTTTTATCATACCCTCCATGACAATCAGGACACACCCGCTTTGGCACCTCCATTTCATAGCTATACGCCTCGCCATTGCCCATCACATCTTTCCTGCCATGACAATCAATGCACCACAGCCCCCTTTCTGCGTGGATGTCTTTGGCGAGGCGATGATGATCGAGGCCGTATATCATCGCCGCGGGCACGCCCTCCTTTATCGGAGACCGGTAGGTTCGGCTGTAGTCGTGTTCAAAGAGGCCCTCATAATCAGCACCCACATGATTCTGATTATGACAGTGAAGGCACTGGAGATTGGGGATGCGGGTAGTAAAGAGATGGAGCACTGGATACCCGCTTTTGGATTTATCGATAGCCTTGTCATTTCCACGATAGCGGCCGTCATTTTGATACACCACGTGGCATGCCGCACACCCCGTGGACCGGTAAAGGCCAGGGGCGCCTGCGCCGGTCGTGTGGATGTGGCAGCGGAGGCACCTCCTCCTCAAAAAATCATCTACAAGCATTTCAGGCGCCTCAGGATACACCGAGGAAGCAGGTTCAGGCAAAGGTTGAAAGGGACCACTAAGCCCATATATGGCTGGGGCCGCCCTCTTCTGTGCACCCCAGAGGAACCGAGTCTGGTTGATAATTCCGGCCATTGATGAATGAAGGGAATGCCGGACTTCAGCTATCTCCTTTTGATGACATGGGAGGCAAAAAGTGTCGACATGAGCGAAGTCTGAAGGATTTCTGATGATCTGCTTGTGGGTAGCGAGCTTATTATTCGAGCGGTCTCCAGGATTTATGTGGCAAACGGCACATTCGAGATTATGGTTCTTGCTGATCTTTTCTATTCCCTTGTGACAGCTAAGGCAGTTGGCATAGTCAATTTCTGGCGGAGAGATTGGCTCACCGCACCCGGATGAAAGTATCAAGGAAGCAGCCAGCGCAGCTATCAAGTTTGCTAGCCCTTTCTTTGCAGCTATCTTTGACACGGCAATCCGGTCTCTGTCTCAAAACGTCTCTTGGCTTTATGAAAATCCTGGTAAATCTTGTCCTTATATTCCCTATGGCACCCCAGGCACGCGTTTACCGAAAGAATTCTTTCAATTTCCTCTCTATTGAAAGGCCTTATTCCTTCCCGCACGGTGGTCAGAAAGGCCTTACCATTGAGGTCCACGAAACCATCGAGCGGGAAGGAGACACCATCATGGGAAGAAGCTGAGTCATAGGTAGGCCTAAAGCCCCACCGTCCTTCTCTGAAATTAAGAATTCCCTCTCCGAGGCCGACGCTCTTTGGATCCCCGTGACATTCTATGCACCCCCGGGACTTCTTGGAAGTGGTATGGGGGTCAAAGGCAGACATTGAGAAGATATTGAATGAGAGATCCTTCTGGTAGTTGTCTTGCTTGTCAAAAACCGAGATAAAGACCTGGCATGGAGAAATGGGGAAAATCGTTCCAGGATCCTTAAACCCGAGTGCAGGTTTTGAAAACCGAAGATAGGAGCGGGCCTCTTTCCACCTTCCAGGCGTCTCCTTTCTGGTGAACCAGTCCACCTGCCGCCCGGATTCACGGTAGCTAAGGTGGCACCCATAGCACTGGGGCATCCAAGAACTGTGGCATGCCTGGCAGGAAAGGCGCCTATGACCTTGCAGGCTGTGGTGGGGCTCATTGGAGGACGTGTTTTTCATCTTAATGGCGTGCCCGTCCATCTTTCGAAAGAAGATAAGTGTCTCACCCTGTTTTCTAAGGTTGTAAAGTGGCGTACCTCGCTTACTGTAAGCAATCCTATCACCTCCAATCTTGGGGATTTTCTTGTTGAGGGAAACAAGCCGCTTTGCCAGAGATTCACCCTCCGAAACTACGGAAATGCGCGGAATGTGGCATGCCTCGCAGGTAATATCCAGTTGTTCCTTCATTTCATGGTAGCGTCGCCCATCCCCCATCACCCCGATTGCAGTATGGCAATCTATACACTCCATGCCTGCCTTACTGAAATGGATATCTGCTTCAAGGTGGAGAAAGAAACGGTTCCCAGACAACCTCCTTGCACTCAGATCTCTTCCCTCATAAGGCGTTCCGTATCCCGCTGACTCCAGTCTTCCAAAGTATGAGAGCCCAATCCTGGCAGACCTGTTGTGGCATTTCACACAATTTTCCGAAGGGATCCTGATGGTCATTTTTGGGTGATCAAACCGCTCTCCCTCCACCAC
>DATKYC010000334.1:0-3022 GCA_035528695.1 Acidobacteriota bacterium
CAGCGAAACGCTCATGATCTGTGATGGAGAAAGAGCGGTGGCGCTTGCAGGGATTATGGGCGGGCTTAACTCCGAGATTTTTGCAGGGACCAGGAACATACTTGTGGAGAGCGCCTTCTTCGATCCTATGACAATTCGAAAGGGCTCAAAACGGCTGGGCGTGTCCTCGGAGGCCTCTTTTCGTTTTGAGAGAGGAGCCGATATTGAAGGTTCTGTCACTGCCCTCAAGCGAGCCATGTCGCTAATTAGCTTGCTCGCAGGTGGGGAGATAGCCACTGGCCTCATTGACAACTACCCAAGGGCTTACACCCCTCCAATTATTGACCTTAGGGTGAACAAGACCAATAAGATTTTGGGTACTACCCTGTCAAGAGATACTATTGAAGGGTATTTAAGAGCCCTTGAGATGGAGACCCAAGAAATCAATGAGAACCAACTGAGAGTCATACCGCCGTCTTTTCGAGTTGATATAACCCGTGATGTGGATCTTATGGAGGAGGTGGCCAGATTACACGGATATGAAAACATACCTGTGACTTCCCCACATATCAGGCCTTTTGATGAAAGGGAAGGCCCCGAACTGCACGTTCGTGACCACATGAGGTCAATTATGGTGGGGGCGGGTTTTAGTGAAATCATCACTTATGGTTTTATCTCCCCTGATTCTGCCGATATACTTGGAGCCGAAGAGGAAAGCGCATTGAGGGCATTTGTTAAATTGTTAAACCCTCTTACAGTTGAACAGTCCGTGATGCGAACCTCCCTTGTTCCAGGAATTCTGGCGACAGTGAAGAGCAATGTTGTCCACGGCGAAAAGGGGCTAAAGCTTTTCGAGTGGGGGAAAACTTTCATCCTTCGTGAGGGAGATCAACTGCCTCATGAGAGGACCTACTTGGCAGCGGTTGCAATA
The DNA here is from genome assembly GCA_035528695.1 of Acidobacteriota bacterium. Taxonomy (GTDB): domain Bacteria; phylum Desulfobacterota; class DSM-4660; order Desulfatiglandales; family Desulfatiglandaceae; genus DATKYC01. Next base: position 911 of record DATKYC010000334.1, read on the forward strand.
GGCCTCTATGAGCAAGAGACATGGTATGCGGATGAGAGGCATGTAAACTTCTACGATATTAAGGGTGTAGTGGAAACCTTGTTGAAAGCATTAGGTCTTCAGGATTTTGTATTTCAAAAAGGGACCGGCTTGGCGCGGTATGATCCAGAGGTCTCGGCCAGTATTAACTACCACGATTCTCTTATTGGACTATTAGGTCGTGTATCCGCCAGCGTGATGGAGGCATATGATCTAAAGGAGGAGACAGCCTATCTCCTGGAGCTTGATATTGAGTCCCTCTTGGCACACCTTTCCGGTCCGAAAACATTCCGGCCTATCCCCAAATTTCCGGCCGTTTACAGGGATATATCTTTGATTGTCGATCGCCGAATAGAAAGTGCAAGGATTGTTGAGATTATAAGAGGTGAGTGCACTGACCTGGTGGAATCGGTGCGAATTTTTGATGTGTACGAAGGAGAAAAGATAGATCTTTCCGAGAAAGCACTGGCCTTCAGCATATGTTACAGGTCGATGGAGAGAACCCTGGATGGTGGCGAAGTGAACGAGTTGCATGAGGCTATTATTAAGAAGGTAAGGGAAGAAACAGGGGGTAGATTAAGGGAGGGGTAAGGCAATGGTCCGGATTCCTGGTGATAAGCGATATTTCCGTATAGGCGAAGCCAGTCGCATCATCGGCGTTGAACCTTATGTCTTAAGATACTGGGAGAGCGAGTTTCCCCAGATCAGGCCACGCAGGGCCGATTCCAACCAGAGGACCTACCAGAGAAAAGATCTGGAAATTGTGCTTGAGATAAAGAGGCTGCTGTACGAAGAGAAGGTGACCATAGAAGGCGCCAAACGACGTCTGAGAGAAGCAAGAATGAAGGAAAGCACAGTCGGCATTGGTAAACAATTCTTAGAGGACCTTAAAGAGGAGCTGCGCGGGATCCTAAATGAACTCAGCCTGGCGCCATGAGATCTTTAACTGAATGAAATGAACCTCCCAATAAACCGGTTTTCATTCCCTGCTTTGTCCACATCTCGTCAATCTAAAAAACTCTTAAATGTTCTTCTTGCCAGGTAGTATTTCTTGGCATCCTAGAGTGAGATACGCCTTATCTGCCTCTTTAGTGACTATAGGTGACTTGAGAGGCAGGGGAAACAGTGTCATAGCTCTGTTTCTGAGTTACTTATGAAAAAGGTCCTTCCCATCTCTCTCCTCGTCTTGATGACAGCGTTTCTCATTTTCGAGGATAAAAAACCTGAGAGGCCCACTGCACCTATTACAGAGGGGTGCGTTTTTTGCCACGCCAAGGTAAATGATTCTGACCCTTCCCATCCTGTCTCAGCCTTTGGGTGCTATTCCTGTCACCTGGGAAACCCCTATTCAATAGACAAAAAAAGAGCCCACTTCGCAATAGTTCGAAATCCTGGTGACCTTCGTATTGTGGAGAGGACCTGTGGGAGACCAGGATGTCACCCGGACATTGTGACACGCGTCAAGAACAGTGTCATGGCTACGAATATTGGTATTCTTGATACTATACAGTTTCAATGGCTCAACATCAAAAAGGCAGGCACGGAAGTGAGGGGTCTCATCGGAGAGAATCCCCCGTATAACCTCGCAATCGATCACTATAGAAAGATGTGCGGTGGTTGCCATTTGTGGAAAGAGAGAGGTGATCGGCCAGGAGAAATAGGCCTCAGAGGAGGAGGGTGTAGCGACTGCCATGTGCTGGATGAAGGCAAGAAAGGGGTGGTGGAGGGAGAGCGGTTTGATCACCCAAAAATGACCATCAGGATCCCTTCGGAAAATTGTGTGAAATGCCACAACAGGTCTGCCAGGATCGGGCTCTCATACTTTGGAAGACTGGAGTCAGCAGGATACGGAACGCCTTATGAGGGAAGAGATCAGAGTGCAAGGAGGTTGTCTGGGAACCGTTTCTTTCTCCACCTTGAAGCAGGTATCCATTTTAGTAAGGCAGGCATGGAGTGTATAGATTGCCATACTGCGATCGGGGTGATGGGGGATGGGCGACGCTACCATGAAATGAAGGAACAACTGGACATTACCTGCGAGGCATGCCATATCCCGCGCATTTCCGTAGTTTCGGAGGGTGAATCTCTGGCAAA
>DATKYC010000335.1:0-2429 GCA_035528695.1 Acidobacteriota bacterium
ATCTACATAAAACTCTATAGGGAGAAAACCATGTACTCCAAAATAGTGACTTTGCGGTTTCCAAGAAAGATCGTAAACGAGCCCATAGTCGTTAACCTGGTCAGGAAGTTTGACCTCACCTTTAATATCCTCAAGGCGACAATCTACCCGAGAAAAGAAGGCCTTATGGTGCTTGAGCTGAGAGGGCACCGAAAAAATTTTCAAAGGGGGGTTCGTTACCTCAAGACTCTTGGGATTAAGGTAGAAAGCATCGGGCAGGATATAAAACGGGATGAAGAGAAATGTTTCCATTGTGGTGCCTGCACAGCCGTGTGCCCGACAGGCAGCCTTTACGTCAAAAGACCAGACATGGAGGTGGTTTTTGACAGTGAGAAGTGCAGCGCCTGTGAACTGTGCGTACCGGCTTGCCCATCGCGGGCTATGGAGGTACGATTTGACAAAAGTCTGCTTTATTGAGCCGGCAGGGTATGGGCTCTGATAAGTACCGCGCCGCAATACCATCCAGCAGTCCTCCCACCCCAGCCACCCGCAATTGTCAGCTTTTCACTCTTCAGAAGGCACTCAACCAATAGTGCCCGGTTTCAATAAACCTAAACAGGTATATGATTACAGGAAGCTAGCCAATGAATGTGCCCAAATCATTTATCATCATAACCCTTGGGTGCAAGGTTAACCAATTCGAATCCGCCTGCCTTCAAGCCGAGCTCTTAAAGGCAGGATGGGTGGAAGCACGGCGAGGCGAGAGAATTGATGTGGCAATTGTGAATACCTGCATTGTCACACAAAGAGCTGCTCACCAGTCGAGACAGGCTATCCGTAAGCTCATAAGGGAGAACCCGAACGGAGTGACTGCGGCTGTTGGTTGTTACGCCCAGGTCTTCCCGGACGAACTTGCCGGGATACAGGGCATTGGCATGATAGCTGGAAACACGGTGAAGGGAGAACTTCCTGAGCTTATCCTAAATACTAAGAACACAGGGGAACAGAGGGTTATCTTAAAAAATTATCAACCAGAAATGCCATTTGATATGCTTCAGCTAAGACGTTTTCCAGGAAGGACGCGAGCATTCTTGAAGATCCAGGACGGCTGTGAATCCTTTTGTAGCTATTGCATAGTACCCCTTGCGAGGGGGCCCTACAGAAGCCTTCCCCCTGCAAATGTCTTGTCCATGATCGAATCTTTGGCCACAGAAGGCTACAGGGAGGTCGTCCTGACCGGTATTCACCTTGGAAAGTATGGCGTGGACCTGGAAGGAGAGATGAATCTCAATCTCTTACTCCGGGCCATCGGTAGGCAAGCCTTGCCTCTCAGGATAAGGCTGAGTTCTCTTGAGCCCAATGAAATAGATACAGATATTATTGAGATGGTAGCCGCTGAAAAGTGGCTCTGCCCACATTTCCATATTCCTTTACAGAGCGGGGATGACACCATATTGAAAAAGATGAATAGAAATTACACCGCAGCAGAATTTGCCAAAATTATTGAATCAATATTTGGGATGATCCCGCTTGTATCTATCGGGGTTGACATTATGTCGGGTTTCCCAGGAGAAGATCACGTGGCACATCAAAACACTTGCTCAGTTATTAACAACCTACCGATCTCTTACCTCCATGTCTTTCCCTTTTCACCTCGAAAGGGCACTGCCGCTGCAGCTTATGATGGGCAGGTTGATCCGAAGGTTATCAAGAAAAGGGCTGCTGAACTGAGGGATTTGGGCCGGGAAAAAAGATCTGCATTTTATAAGGCTTGTCTAGGAAAACAGGTCTTAGTTCTTGCAGAGGAATGGCGTTCAGAAGAAAATATGACCAAGGGTATGACTGATAACTACATACCAGTTCTTTTCCCTTCGCCCCGAGATTTGAAGGGGCAGCTTATCCCTGTACGTTTGGAGCGTGTCAGCAAGAATATGGTGATAGGTTCCATAGTGAACCCTTAGCAGGGGGATGATCATAAGGTATCTTACGTCCGGCATGCCACGCGCGAAGTGCCTCATCTTGGCTGCGGGCGAGGCGGTAATCCGGTGCGAGAAAACCATAGTGTTTTAAGAGATCTATTGATTCATTTCTTAGATTTGCCACGTATCTCGTATCCATTAAGCTATGGACGCATTTTAGGTCCCTTTGGAATTATTCTCAAAACGTCCAATTTCAGTTAACCTGTGTGGTCTATCTCGTCAATAAGCTCTATGAGGGCCTTACACTGGTGCCTCAATTCACGATAAGTCTTTGCTATAGTCGTCCGGGATTTTCTTTTCTCAGCAGGCACTTGTGATGATTTTGCCAAGCCCTGCTGCTCTTGCTCAGTAAGGTAGCCTGCTTCAAGTAGGCTGATAAAATGGTCAGCGATCTGATCGGGGCCGTAAGAAGTATGCCCTGGTTTATACCACTTGTAGACCCAATTACACATTCCGATTATGCCAAAGGCC
>DATKYC010000336.1:0-8380 GCA_035528695.1 Acidobacteriota bacterium
AGTCTACGTACTGGTGAATATCTCCCCCAAAAATAAACAGCATCAATCCCTTGAACATGGCAGCCAGTCCCACAGTTAGCATGATCACCTGGATTAGGGCCTCCCCGATCAAGGGCCTGAGAAAAAAGCGCTCAACGACAAAACCGAGGGAGAAACTCCCTATGAGCGTTAGGGCAAAGGCTAGCGCAATGGGTAACTTGGCCCAGGTAGACAAGACAAGAAAGAGGAAGGCGCCCATGGCCAGGAGCTCCCCGTGGGCGAAATTTAGCACGCTGCTGGACTTAAAGATCATGACAAAACCGAGCGCGGAAAGTGCGTAGAGAAAACCGAGGGATATGCCATTGACAAGTAGATGTAGAAAAAAGTCCATCGCCTGGAAGGCCTCCTTATTACACGATCAATATGTTTACTGTGGTTTCGATAGTCCCTACAGTTCCGTCCCTATATCGCACCGTACCCTTCACCGGCAAGGAAGTCTTATTAGAGTACATGGCGTCAATCAGGTCTTTATACTGATCAAAGACAAATTTCCTTCTCACCTTGCCCGTTCTGGTCAGTTCTTCGTCGTCAGCATCCAATAGTTTGTAAAGTATGATGATTTTTTCGAGCTGCATTGGCTTGGGTAACTGGGTGTTTACTTCCTGCACCTCTCCCCGAATCAGTTCCTCAACTGCCGGCTGTTGAGAGAGGTCGGTATGGGTAGTGTAAGGGATTTTTCGGTCCTCTGCCCAATTGCCCACGTTGCCGAAGTCGATGTTGATGAAGGCAGTGAGATATGGCTGCCCCTCCCCCCAGATAACGGCCTCCTTTATGTAAGGGCTGAACTTCAGTCTTGTCTCGATAAAATCGGGCGAAAAGGCCTCTCCCTCCCTTGTTCGCATAATATCTTGTTTGCGACCGATAATGAGGAGGTGACCGTCGTCATCGAGATAACCTGCATCGCCAGTATGGAACCAGCCGTCTTTTAGTGCCTCGGCCGTAGCCTCAGGGTTCTGGTAGTACCCAATGAAGTTAGATTTACTCGATACCAGCACTTCCTGATCTTCGGTGATTTTTACCTCGGTCCTTGGGAGGGGTGTGCCAACCGTTTCCGGTTTGACCTCTTCGTCAGGCTGAACCTGGAAGATACCTCCAGATTCGGTGAGACCATAGCACTGCTTCAGGTTTAACCCATGGGCCCTAAAGAACCGGATCACGTCCGGGCTGATGGGGTGCCCTCCCGTATAGGCCCCGCGAAAGCCAAGACATCCTACCCGATCCATAAGCTGCGTTGAGAGGATCTGTGTCATAACCCATCTCATTAACTTGAGCTGTACGGGGACCGGTTTTTTCTCAGATTCCAGGTCCACCCATGCCCCACCAATTTTCAGAGACAGGTTATAGATATATCTTTTTATGAATCCTGAATCGCTGATCTTGACCCTGATTTTTGAGGCGAGATCCTCCCAAAATCTCGAAGAGGTGATGATGACGGTGGGGCCTATCTCCCTGAAGTCCTCAACCACTGTTTCAAAGGTCTCAGGGAAGTTCATGGTCATACCACCGCATAGTGTCACTCCCACGCCCCACATCTGGTCAACGATCCATGCGGGTGGGGTAATGGAGATCCAGTTGTCACCAATGCCGATGGGAGCGGTTTTGAGCCACTTGTAGGCCATGTCAGTGAAGTTTTCATATGTGAGCATGACCATTTTGGGCTCACCTGTGGTACCGGAGGTCATGAGCATCAACGCCACATCATCAGGCTTGCCCTCCCAGAGTTCTTTCAGGAAAAGCTCTGGCTGCTCGTTGTCCAATTCTTCACCCAGCTCTAGAAGCTGGGCGAAGCTGATCAGCCAGGGGTCGTCCCGGTAGGTTCTCATGCCGGTGGGATCAATATAAATGACTCTGCTTGTGTGCTGCAGTTGATCCCGGCACTCAAGGACCTTGTCCACCTGTTCCTGGTCCTGGGCAAATATGTAGGATGCCTGAATACGGTTGAGCCCAAAAAGCTGCTCTTTAGCCACCGCCGAGGTAAACAGGTTGACCGTCACCGCACCCACCGACTGGGCAGCCAGCTCACTGAAAAGCCATTCGGGATGGTTGTCCAGAATAAGCCCCACATTTTCTCCCCTCTTGAGCCCGAGAGAAATCAAACCTAAGGCCACAAGCTTTGTGTAACGAAAATAGTCCTCCCAGGTGTAGGTCTGCCATATTCCGTAAGCCTTTTCCCGGAGCGCGATATGCTGAGACCCCAGTCGCTCCGCATGTCTTGAGAGGATCTGCGGGAATGTGTATTGACCTAGAGATTCTAAAGTCTCTCGGTCCATACGATCTATTTTAGAATTGCTCGCCTTCATTTCTCCCTCTCAAAGGGAACTCTAATCATCACTTAACTAATCAATGGTGGAGGTATCTCCAAGGTAGGCCTTGATCACCTGAGGGTGGTTTTGAACGAACTCGGGTGTCCCTTCTGCTATTTTGACCCCGAAGTCGAGCACAATAATCCTCTTGGAGATGCTCATCACGACAGACATGTCATGTTCGACCAAAATCATGGTCTGGTTCCATGCCTCGTTCAGTTCCACCAAGAACCGGACCATATCTTCCTTCTCTTCCAGGGTCATCCCGGCAAAGGGCTCGTCAAGCACAAGCAGTTTTGGCTCCAATGCCAGTGCCCGACCCAGTTCAACGCGTTTTCTCATGCCATAAGGCAAAGATCCAACAAGCTTTTTTCGAATCGATTGCATCTCGAGGAAATCGATCAGCTCCTCAAGGACCTTTCTGTGCCTTACTTCTTCGTCTCTGACAGACTTTGTGAAAATAGAGGCACGGCTGATACCGTATTTGCAATGCACATGGCGGGCCAGAAGCATGTTGGAGAGCACCGTAATGCCTGGGAAAAGCTCTATGTTTTGATAGGTCCTGCCGATTCCGATCTTGGTAAGATGATGGGTGGAGAGGTTAGTTGTTTCCTCACCGTTGAAGAAAATCTGGCCCTCCTGCGGCTTGTAGTAACCTGTGATGCAGTTTAGCAAGCTCGTCTTGCCGGCACCATTTGGTCCAATAATGGCAACCAACTCCCCGGGGCGTACTGCGAGGTCGATCTTGCTGAGGGCCGTAATACCACCAAACCTTAGAGTGAGATTCTTCACCTCCAACTCGGCCCGCTTGTCCTCGGGCCGGGCGGAGGCGAAGATACTCGGTTCACCGCGAAACGCCTTCATTTTATGATCTTAACCTTTTCTCTTCCTGGTTCCCAGAAGCTTGTAAGTGGTGTAAAGGTCTGATCTTCGTTGATCTTCACGATCCTTGCCGTGAAGGAGGCACTATGGTCTGTGCTGGTATAAGTTACGTTAGGGATTACTCCGCCAAAGTCTTCATTACGGAAGGTCTCAAGACCCTGGTTGATGGTCTCGCTGTCTATCTTTCCGAATTTTTCATGGGCCCGTCGGAACGCCTTCTCCATAACCATAGCAACCGCCACACCTTCCCAGTATGAGGCATCGAACTTTGTAACCGTCTTATACTTATTCCACAACTCTTCCATAAGCTTCATTCCTGGAGTTCCGTCCACAGGGAGACCTCCTGGGAACTGCATGTGCATTCTGTTGCGAATCAGGCCTTTCCCACGCTTAAAGAAGTCCGGGTCAGTAGAGGTCCAGGTTCCGAAAAAGGGGACGTCGTATTTAATACGATCGGCTGCCTGAAGTGCCATGATAATGGCTGATGGAAGACATTGCATAAAGATGTATTCTGCACCCTTCTGTCTCAGGCGGAGCATTTCGGTGTTGAGATCAAGCGTCTTCGGAGGGAATTCCTCAATGCCTACGAGGTTGACTTTGTATTTGGCAGCGTATTCCGTGCTGGGCGCGTGGATGGACTTTCCGTAAGCGTTGTTATAAGTGAGGAGCCCTACTTTTGGGGCTTCTTTACCCTTGTGAATGGTGCGGATGTATTCCAGTACCGCGTAAGAATCCATGACATAACTGCCGAAGGGCAGGTAGGCATAATCTACAGGTGGTTTGAGTATTCCTTGATATGTGGAATAGTTTATGTTGGGGGTTTTATACTTCTGGATGATCGGTTTTGCCATGATCCCTGACCCGGCATCCCAGGTAGCGATCATGTCCATCTTGTCGGATGTGCAGAACTTCTTTACATACTTAATGGCTTCGGGGACCTTGTAAGCGTGATCAACTATAGTTAGATCTATTTTGTTGCCGGCAATCCCGCCTTTGACCTCGTTTACATAACGGGTGTAATCCTGGTGACCTTTGGCATGAAATTGACCCCATGTGGAAGCAGGTCCTGTGAGGTTGATAATTGCTCCGGCCTTAATATCCTTGGCGGAGACCCCAGTGACAAAACCTATGGTGATAAGTCCAACTCCAACTCCTAAGACTAATGCCCACAAAAAAGATTTACGCATGGTCTCCCTCCTTAGAAAAAGTTAATTTAATTTACTCTTCAAGAACCATCGCCTCTTATAGCTTTTATCACCAGCCTTTCTATGTGGATTAAATAAAATGACTCTATTTCATCCCTTTATTTCCTGTCAAGGGAAATCATCAGTTAAATAGGGTGAATCCTCTATATGGATTGCAGGCACAACACGACAAAATTTATAAAAGGAAGCATAGCAAAACGTACAGCATTGTGACTATAATTTAACTACATTCTAGCTTTGGCGTAGCTATAATGTAGGCGTATTAAAGTTGTCAAGCAAAAACGTACCAGAAAAACAAAAGCCTTGACACCTCCGGGACGCGGTGCTATCAAGCATCGTGAATGAATAGCCATTCAGCACCAATGGAAGGTGGTGAGGAAGTATGGGAAAGAGGAAAACTAATGAAAAATATTATAGAATTATAAATTCGGCTACCAAGATTTTTGCAGAGAAAGGTTTTTTCAAGTCCAAGATATCTGAAATTGCAAAGGATGCTAAGGTTGCGGACGGGACAATCTACCTATACTTCGAAAACAAGGATGATATTTTGATATCCTTGTTTGAAGAGCAGATGAAGGCTGTGCTTGACAATATGGTGGACCAGATTTCTGAATTGGATGACCCGGTGAAGAAGCTTGAGAAATTTGCATTTACTCACCTGGACTTGATTGAAAAGAACAAAAGCATGGCAGAGATCATTCAGGTGGAACTCCGTCAAAGCAGCAAGTTCATGAAGGAATATAAGAACGAAAAATTTGCCCAGTATCTGGATTTGATCGGGGATATAGTTCGAGAAGGGCAGGAAAAGGGGATCTTTAAGAAAGAGGTGATCCCAGGTGTAGCTAAGAGGGCATTTTTTGGAGCACTGGACGAGATGTCCAGATTTTGGGTATTGTCAAGTCGCAAGCGGTATGATATTAGGACCGCTGCCAAACAAATCAGCGCCTTTTTCTTGAACGGCATAAAGGTGTAAATACAGACATATACATCTACATCTATAAATGAACTTCTTGTCCATGATATCAACCGTGATATATGTGCCCTTTAGCAGAGGGCGGGGCGCTGGCAAGCCAAACTATACTTTGTTTAAAGGAGGGAAAAGTGAATATTATCGTCTGCTTGAAACAGGTACCGGACACTGAGGCCCAAATCAGGATTGCACCTGACGGAAAGTCAATCATAACACAAGACATAAAATGGGTGATGAATCCCTACGATGAGTACGGCGTGGAAGAGGCGCTGCGTCTAAAAGAGAAATTTGGGGGCGAGGTCACGGTGGTTGGGCTCGGTCCTAAGAGGGTGACGGAATCGATCCGCACAGCTCTGGCAATGGGCGCGGACAAGGGAATACTTATCAGCGATGAAGCACTGGAGGGCAGCGATGGCCTTGCTGTAGCCAAGGCACTGGCAGCAGCCATAAAAAATTTGGATTATGACCTCATTTTTACCGGCCAGCGGGGTGTGGATGACGATATGGGTGTAGTTGGATCTGCCCTTGCTGAGCTTTTAGACATTCCGAATCTTTCAGTGATTGTAAAGGTAGAGGTGGCCGAGGACGGAAAGTCGGTCAAGGTACATAGACCTGTTGAGGGTCAGACCCTGGCGATTGAATCGAGTCTGCCTGCCTTGATCACTACGCAGAAGGGTTTGAATGAACCGAGATATGCATCGCTGCCGGGGATCATGAAGGCCAAGAAGAAGCCTCTAGAGGAGAAAACCCTTACAGATCTAGGGGTGGACCGTGCCGAATTTGGCGCAGGCGCAAGAAAGGTAAAAATAATCCAGTTAACTCCGCCCCCAGAGAGAAAAGCAGGAAGGATTGTTGAAGGAGAAACACCTCAGGAAAAGGCTGCTGGATTGGCCAAGTTGCTCCATGAGGAGGCAAAAGCAATTTAGTCTTGATTTTGCTGGGTTCCGAATGACCTGTCCCTGCTTGCGTTTGTGCAGGGGAGATGTGCTCCCGGAATCCCATGCCTTCAAGTTTCAAACAATGAAGTTCAAGACAGCTAATAATATGCACCCAAATCAAAAAGGAGATATCCAAGATGGCACAAGGAGTTTGGACGATAGCTGAGCAAAGAGATGGAGAGATCCGAAAAATTACCTATGAGATTGTGAGTGAGGGAAGGCGTCTGGCTGACGCACTTGGTCAGGAATTGACGGTCTTGTTGCTTGGCTCAAACATAAAGGACAAAGCAGCAGTACTCGGACAGTATGGCGCGGACAAGGTGATAGTGGCCGATGATCCGAGACTTGCAGTTTATACCACAGACGCATATTCCTCGGTCATTGCTGAACTCGTAAAGGCAAACGATCCAGCCATGTTACTTATGGGGGCCTCTGTTCAGGGAAAGGATCTTTCTGCCAGGTTGTCTGCCAGATTAGGGGTTGGTATGGCTCAGGACTGCACCGCTTTTTCTACTGAGGATGGCAATCTCGTTGCAATCAGACCTATCTATGCGGGCAAGGCCTACGCCAAGGTTAGCTTTGAGAACAGCTGGCCACAAATGGCCACGGCAAGGCCAAAAGTGATGAACACAAATGAACCCGATAGCTCCCGGTCGGCTCAGGTTATTGATGCGACATTTAGCCTTGATGATAGTGCTCTCAAAACCAAGGTTGTTGATTTTATGAAGGATGAAAGCGGCAAAGTAGACCTTACCGAAGCCGATAAGATCGTCTCTGGCGGGCGGGGCATGAAAGGTCCTGAAAATTATCAGATTTTGGAGGACTTGGCAGACCTGATCGGCGCCAGCGTGGGCGCCTCGCGATCAGCGGTAGATGCTGGATGGCGACCACACGCGGATCAGGTTGGGCAAACAGGGAAGGTCGTTTCCCCCAATCTTTACATTGCCTGTGGGATATCAGGGGCAATTCAGCATATGGCAGGCATGAGCACATCGAAGGTGATCGTTGCTATCAATAAGGATCCCGATGCCCCTATATTTCAAAAGGCTGACTACGGGGTCGTAGGCGACCTTTTTGACGTGGTTCCGGCCTTGGCCGAACAGGTGAAGAAATACCTGTAGAGTTTTTCAATAATCGAGACGAAGAGCGCCTGTAGTCCAGGATTTCTAAATGACTTCCTGTTTATAGGAAGCTTAGGAATTCTTCGAGAGATAGTGCTGCCAGCTCTTTTCGCAAATCCGCCTCCTTCGCGGGGGCGGTGGTGAGATCTTTCATCGATTTGGGTTGGATTAGGTTCATCAGGCGCTCTTCATTAGGATCTTCCAGCCACGCCTTTACCAACTCAACGGGCTTCCTGATCTCCTCTAGCTCTTCCCACATGCGATTGGTAATCTCCCTGGGGTTACCTGAGGCGATGTGCGGGGCGCTAAAGAACCTATCCAGTAGCGCTGGTAAAGGGATAGCAACCTCCCTCTCGATGAGTTCTTGCAGCTTTTCGAGATAAGCTCTCCGATAGATCTCTTCGCTCATCTGGCTGATCTCCGGGTCTTCTTTGACCATCACGGCATATTTCAACCTCAGGGACCTGTCCGCTCTCAGAGGATCAGGTAACCATAGCCGGAAGGCCGACGTATATTCATCGTCCTTATGGGATCCTTCCAGAAGGGCTTTGGGCTCCTCTGATTCAACTGGCTGTGCGGCGTGCTCTTCTAAGACCTGTACCCTGGTACCAGGTCTTAGCGGAAGAAATTCGCCCGTTTTTGTGATGATGCCAACTTCGTGATGTCCACAGCCGGGGCATTTCCTAGTGGCTACGATTCCTGTGAATACTTTGCTTTCAGGGTTGTCCAAGTATGTCTCCTTGAGATCGGCCATCAATCTGGTCAAAAGTCTTCAGGGTAGGTTCGGACTATATGACAGATCTGATTTTTTAACATGCGTGTTGAGGCGGTGTCAACGATTCCCCCTCCTGCATATCGCATCTTTCACCCGACGTATTAATTTAGGTCTTTGAAAATAGCAGCCCGCGTTCGTCGGTTCATG
>DATKYC010000337.1:0-3170 GCA_035528695.1 Acidobacteriota bacterium
GTTGATCGATCTTCTGAACAGGGTACTTCAAATTGAAGAGGACGATCCTCCTGAAAAAGTGAGAGAGAAAATCGAATCTGGGATAGAGCATCTTCTAGGGAAAAAGGGTGACATTATCCCTTACGTGGGTAGCCTTTATTCGCTCCATTATCCCGAAGTGGAAGATGTGGACCCTGAGTTCTGGAGATCTCGTCTTCTAGAGGCAGCACAGACCATCATTTCAGCTCTAGCCGAGAGAGCTCCGACAATTTTTTTTCTGGAAGATCTTCACTGGGCTGATCCCTCCTTTGTGGAACTCCTTCGTAACGCCCTACTACATACCCGACAACCCGCCATCGTTCTCTGTGTTTACAGGCCTATCTTCAGTCTTTTCACAAGTCATCAGTTAAGCGGCATTGATAAGATCTACCAGGAGATTCGACTTCAGGATCTTTCGCCTTCAGAGGCACAGGATATGTTGGAATCCCTGCTGAAGACCGAGACCATTCCTTCTGATCTGAAGCGATTTATTCAGCAAAAGGCAGAAGGAAATCCCTTCTATTTAGAAGAGCTGGTCAATTCGTTGATCGAATCGGAGACGTTGATCCGTGACAACGGTAATTGGAGGGTAACGAAACCCATCACTAAGTCTGATATATCCTCGACGATCCATGGTCTCATTTCTGGGAGGCTTGATCGATTGGAAGGGGGGACCAAACGCATTCTTCAGGAGGCTTCAGTGATCGGGAGGGCTTTTCTTTACGACATCCTGAAGAGAATTACAGAGCTCGAAGGCCGCATTGATCGGGGCCTAAGCACTCTGGAGCGACTCGACTTCATTAGGACCAGGTCTCTTCAGCCCGATCTGGAGTATATGTTCAAGCACCCTCTGACCCAGGAGGTGGTCTATAATAGCCTTCTCAAAAAAGACCGACAAATAATCCATGAACAGATTGCGCTTGTGATGGAGCACCTCTTCCAAGGCAGGCTACAAGAGTTTTATGAGACCTTGGCTTTCCACTTCCGGCAAGGCCAGTCTATCCATAAGGCGGTCGATTATCTCATGAAGTCGGGTGAGAAAAGCCTCAGAAGATATGCGGTGGAGGAATCTCATCAATACTACCTAGAGGCCTTTCAGCTTCTCACAGATAAGGCCGACAAATCAAGTGAAGAAAAGGTGCTCCTCATCGACCTGCTTATAGAGTGGGCGTTTGTCTTTTACTACCGTGGAGATTTTAAGGGACTGACCGATCTGCTCAGCGCTCATGAGGATCTTGCTCGGTCTCTAAATGACAAGGCCAGATTCGGAATGTTCAACGCTTGGCTGGGCTTCAGCCTGTGGTGCCTGGGACAGAGATATGAGGATGGTTATCAGTATCTCCACAAAGCACTTAACCTGGGTGAAGAAATCGATGACCGGCTAGTTATTGGTTATGCTTGCACCTGGCTCGCATGGATCTCTGCAGATATGGGCCTACTTGGCGAGGCGCAGGAACATGTCGAAAGGGCCCGGAAGATAGCAAGGCTGTTGCCGTCCGATCAATACCTTAATTTCAAATCTGTTGCTGCGCTGGGATGGGTTTCTTTTTTCAAAGGAGATGTGAAGAAGACCTTTGAATGTGGGGAAATGAATCTAGCCTATGGTCAGAAACATTCAAATGTAAGAAGTATGGCCATGGGTCACATCTGCCAAGGTTGGGCCTATTTGACAGTTGGAGATGCCCCAGCGGCCACTGAAAGCCTTAAAAAGGCGACGCAAACTTCAGACCCGATTTATGCTCAAGGGTCGAAGGTTCTGCTGGGGATGAGTCATCTCCTCTCTGGACAGCTTGATGATGCTGAAGTTGTTTTGCAGGAGGCTGTGACATACTGCCGTGAGTTTGGTGTTGGGTTCGCGGGAACGCCGGGGGATTTATGGTATGGCGCCCTTTTGGTCTCGAAAGGCCGCATGGCAGAAGGGCTGAAATGGATTGAAGAGGCACAACAAACGTTTCTGGAAAACCAGAGGAAGTGTTTTTATGGGATCTCTGAGCGCCTCCTTGGAAATATATATCTGCAGATCGTTCTAGGAGCGGGGCCTAAGAATCTCTCCTTTTTGAGCAAAAATATTGGATTTCTGGTGAAGAATGTCCCGTTTGCCGCCAGGAAGGCAGAAGCCCACTTGCAGAAAGCAATCGAAATTGCAAAGCAAATCGGGGCAGAGGGCCTTTTGGGTCAGACCTATCTGGATCTGGGTCTCCTGTTTAAGACAAAAGGCAAAAAGGACCAAGCCAAAAAATGCCTATCGGAAGCTACTGAACTCCTTGAGCGGTGCGAGGCTGACGTGTTTCTTAAACAGGCAAAGGAGGTTCTTGCTTCTCTGGAATAGTTACCATGCTTTTTTGTTTGATGGAATATCTAGTGGTTTCAGAGATCCTGCTTAGACTAACGCTTTCTGCTATGCTTCACTCGTCCCTGAAAGGCAAGAACCGTATGACTGCCGAACCAATCCTTGACAATCTCTTGGGTTTTCAAGGGAATCGGTTTTGATAAGTATCCTTGAAAACGGGGGCCGTCGGAAAACGAAAGGTTAATTTGGGTAGTCCACAATTCGGCGAAGCTAGCTATTGCACTTGTAAATCATACCCGCTCGAAATCCTGAGATATTGGCAAGAGTACCAGATATCACCAGGTTTCGATTAGACGATGGATTCTCAGATTTCTTATTTTTGGCGGATTCCGATTTAAATTTTGATCGGGATCAGACTATCCCGGATTGGACCATTTGATAAAGCTGTCATAACTCCAGGCGTGAAAAAGGCTGTATACAGGCTGATACCACTGTCTGGTGCCAAAAAAACTTAAAAGCTACCCCACCCTATGAAATTAGACCGGGCGTGCCTTCTCTTCTTACCCTCTTCAGCTTTGACATTTTTATAAAAACGCCCATTCGGTGAGCTGAGTCACAGCAATGGCCGTTCACATCGAGTATGATTTTAGCGTATCACTATTCAAACTTCACACCAACAATTGGTAAGCACGTAGTGCTATTAAACATCAACTCCTCGAGGACAGAATGGAATTGCCTGGAATCTAAGAATCACGCCTTGATGGAAATCTCGGGGTATCCTGGTAGCGGAATCTTAGAAAGGAAAGGTCAACCTTCCATATTACAAATACCAATAACAAGATAAAAATATACATAGGCCAGA